>JANYDP010000140.1 GCA_025363535.1 Verrucomicrobiota bacterium
TGGTTGAAGCCGACGGTGGAAAAATCGGCGAACTGCATCTCGATGATCGGCCTCATGCCTTCGATGGCGGCCCCGACGGCGGAACCTACCATTGCATCTTCACTGATCGGCGAGTCGAGAACGCGGCCGGGAAATTCTTTCGCCAATCCTTTGGTGGCCTTGAACGCGCCGCCGAACGCGCCGACGTCCTGCCCGTAGACGAACACGCGCGGATCATCGGCCAGCGCCCTGGCCTGCGCTTCGCGAATGGCTTCTAGGTAGGTGATGCTCACAGCGGGGGAATGATGAATGATGAATGATGAATGATGAAACGAATCTTCCGCTTATGGCCCGCGAATCTCGTTGCCGCTTTCCGCTTTCCGCTTTCCGCTTTTCTATTCATTGCCCTCGCTCAGATGTCTGGTGGAAAGCGCGCACCAGTTTTCCTTGAACGGATCTGGTGCGGCTTCGCGTTGCGCGGTGGCGACGGCCTGCTCGACTTTGTGCGCCGCCTCGTTGCGCCACGCGGCGACGGTCTCCGCATTCAGCCAGTTTTGTTTGGTCAAATTTTCCTCCGCGACTTTCAAACAGTCGCAGCCCAGCGGCGAGCTTTTCAACTGCGGATCAATGTAACTGGAGTCATCATGTTCTCCGTGACCGCACAGTCGCAAGAGTTTCGCGACCACCAGTTGCGGGCCTTGACCGGCACGGGCCTGATCCACGGCGCGACCGACGGTTTTCAAACAGGCGTCCAAATTCGTGCCGTCCACGGAATGACTGGCCACGCCGTAACCAATGGCGCGATCCGCGAGTGACTCACAGGCGAATTGCCGGCTGGTCGGTGTTGAGTAGGCGTATTGATTGTCCGCGACGACCAAGACGAGCGGGAGTTTTTCCACCGCCGCCTGATTGAGACCCTCGTGAACCGCGCCGGTGGATGTGGCCCCGTCGCCGATGCAGGTGACGCCCACGGTACCGGCGATGCCACGAAACCGTCGCGCCAGCAGGGTTCCGTTTACCACCGAAATCATTGCGCCCAAATGGCTGATCATCGGCAGCAACCCGTCTTTGGGGCGACCGCGATGCACATTGCCATCGCGTGCGCGCATCGGGCCGAGCGGTGAACCCATGTAAGTGCGCACGGCTTCCAGCACCGTCTCGCCAAACGCCAAGCGCCCCGCAGCATCCCGAATGAGCGGCGCGAACGTGTCGCCTGGGCGCAGGGCCAGGCCAATGGAAACGCTCAACGCCTCCTGGCCGCGTCCGAGAAAGACGCCGCCGTGAATTTTTCCGGCGCGATAAAGACTGGCGAGTTTGTCGTCCAAAATCCGCGCGAGCAGCATGAAGCGGTAAGCCTTCAGGCAGGTGTCACGAAAAGCGGGAGCGAGGCCAACGGTCTCCGGATGCGGGTTAAGCGCGGCTTGAACCATGCGGAAAAGTTACGCGGCTTGAGGGCTGCAATGCAATGTTTCTTTAGGCGATGTTTTGACCGGAGGTTGACGGTCGCACAACAAAAAAGGGCGTCCTTGCGGACGCCCCTGCTGAATTATCTGGCAACCGGTTTAAGCCACAGCTTCACCAACCTGGAAGCGGACGAAGCGGCGGATCGTGATTTCATCACCGATTTTCTTGGCGACTTCTGACACATGCTGCGCAATGGTCTGTTCCGGATTCTTCACGAAGCCCTGATCCACGAGGCAGTAGGTCTGAAAGAATTTATCAATCACGCCTTGGAGGATTTTTTCCATCGCCTGCGGCGGCTTGCCTTTGAGGCGATCCGAGTTCGCGGCGATTTCCCGTTCCTTGGCGATGACTTCGGGAGCCACCTGCTCGCGGGAGACGGCATGCGGATGGCCGGCGGCGATCTGCAGGGTGATGTCCTTCACCAGCTGCTTGAACTCATCATTCGCCACGGTGCTTTCCTTGCCGGCACCGACTTCGACGAGCACGCCGATTTTTGAGCCGGCGTGAATGTAGGCAGCAACGAGGCCGTTGCCACTGACTTCCATGCGGGCGTTGCGGGCGATCTTGATGTTCTCGCCGATCTTGGCGACGGCGGCTTCGCGGTCGGATTCGAGGTTCACATTGGCGTCGGCCGCGATTTTTTTCGCGGTGTCGTCGCCGAAGGCGCGGAAGGAATCATTGCGCGCGACAAAGTCGGTTTCGCAATTGATCTCGACGAGCACGCCGAGTTTTCCACCGGGCGTGATGTGCTGGGCGATGATGCCTTCGTTGGCATCGCGCGTCGCCTTCTTGGCGGCGGTGGCGGTGCCTTTCTTGCGCAACGTGTCCACGGCGGCATCGAGATCGCCGTTTGCTTCGACTAGCGCCTTTTTGCAATCCATCAAACCTGCGCTGGTCATTTCGCGCAGCTTGCCTACGAGTGCGGGGGTGATTTCAGCCATAATAAATAAATTGGTCGTTTGTTGAAAGTGGGGGGTGAAACGGCCGCGCAAAACTTCGTTGTCCGAAACTCCGCGCGGCCAAAGGAAACTAGGCCTGTGCAGGAGCCTCGGTCGCGGCCACAGCTCGCGCCGGAGCAGCTTCGCCTGCCTGGCCCGCGCCTTCTTCGGCGTTTTTGCGGCGGGCAAATTTGGCTTCGTGCTCGGCGTGGGCGCGCAGGACGGTCTGGCCGATGGTCTGCAAAATCAGACGCACGGAACGGATGGCGTCGTCGTTGGCGGCAATCGGGTAGTCCACGAGATTGGGATCGGTGTTCGTGTCCGTGAGGGCGACGATCGGAATCTTGAGGCGGCGCGCTTCGGCGATGGCGTTGTGCTCGCGCTTGATGTCCACGACGAACATGACGGCGGGATACTTGTCCATTGCGCGGATGCCGTCGAAGTACTTCACCTGGCGGGCGGCTTCGCGGCGGATCATGGACTGCTCCTGCTTGACGTAGTTGTTGATGCTGCCGTCGGCTTCCATCTTTTCAATCGCCTTCATGCGGGCGATGGAGCGTTTGATGGTTTGAAAATTGGTCAACGTGCCGCCGAGCCAGCGTTCGGTGACGTAAAACTGTCCGCATTCCTTGGCGGTTTCCATGACGGCGTGCTGCGCCTGTTTCTTGGTGCCGACGAACAATACGCGGCCGCCTTTGGCGACGGTGGTGGTCAGGAAGTCGCACGCGGCTTCGAGCTGCTCCACGGTCTTGCTGAGGTTGATGATATGGATGCCGTTGCGGGCATCGAAGATGAAAGGCTTCATCTTCGGGTTCCAACGCTTCGTTTGGTGCCCGAAATGAACACCGGATTCCAACAATTCTTTTACGCCAATACTGATCACTTTATTTTCCTTTGGTTGAGAGTCCGCTTTTGCGAACCATCCCGCGGAAGACGGGATTGATTTTAGTGTTGTTACGGCCGCCCACACTCACACAAGCGTGGAACAATTAAGGCCGTTCAATTCCCCCCACGTCCGTGACAATCGCTTGTCCCGTCATGAAGGGCCGGGAAAGCTAGCAAACTGGAAGGTTGAATCAATCCTTATTTTTGAGCGCGCGCATTGTCAGAACCCCCAAGCGAAGCAGCACGCTTGACGCTCCCCGGCAATCAGCCTAGCCTCGTTGACAGATGGGGAGCCAACCGGCCGTCCGCAGGGACGACGAAGGCTGAGAGTTCGGCGCGGAACGCCGAAGACCCGAAAAACTGATCCAGGTAATGCTGGCGTAG
>JANYDP010000018.1 GCA_025363535.1 Verrucomicrobiota bacterium
GCCACGGCGGCACCGGTTGCCCAGCGCCAGCCCGCTGGCGCACCGCAACAGCCGCAAAAGCGCGCCGCCGCGCCCGCCGCCGGAGCGGCCACGGTCAGCGGACTGGATAAAACCCTTGCCTTGGTCGCCGCTCTCGCCGGTCTCGTGGCCGTCGGAAGCACCGCCTGGCTGGCGTTCTCCCTGCTCGCTGACAAGTGAGCCGAAACCAATTTATCTTTTAACGAATCCGCCACCATGTCATCCCCGCAAATCGTCACCCTTACCCAGGATAATTTCGACGCCGAAGTCCTGAAGTCCGCCGCGCCCGTGCTGGTGGATTTCTGGGCCGAATGGTGCGGCCCATGCAAGATGATCGCGCCCGTGCTCGACGAACTCGCCGACGAATACGCGGGCAAGGTGAAGATTGGCAAGGTCAACATTGATGAGCATCAAGGCATCGCCGCCCAGTACAGCGTGCGCGCCATTCCCACGCTTCTCCTTTTTTCCAAAGGCCAGGTTACCGAGCAGATGGTCGGCCTGCGCAGCAAACGCGACCTCAAGGCCAGCTTCGACCGCGTGACGGCCTGAGCGCCGCCGGGCGGATGGACGTATGCCCTTTCTCGTCACGCCCGGACAACTGGCCCAGCGCGCCGAATTTTACTACCAGCTTGGCCAGATGACGTCCGCCGGCATCGGACTGGTGGATGCGCTCAATCAAATCCAGAAGAACCCGCCCACCCGCTCGTACCGCCAGCCGATTCAACGCGTTCTCCGCGAACTCAGCGAAGGCTACACGTTGTCCGAATCCCTCCAACGCATCGGGCCGTGGCTGCCGGATTTCGATATCACACTAATCGGCGCGGGCGAACAGAGCGGGCGCATTGACCAGTGTTTTCACCTGCTGTCCGACCATTACCAGGATCGCGCGCGGATGATCAAACAGATGATCGCCGATCTGGCCTACCCGGTCTTCCTGTTTCACTTTTTCGTTTTCATCACCCCGTTCCCAGAATTTTTCAAAGACGGCAACGTATCCGCCTATCTGCTCAAAACCTTCGGCGTCCTCGTGCCTCTCTATGCCGTCGTCGTGCTGCTCCTCCTCGCCGTGCAAAGCCGGCACGGCGAACGGTGGCGCGGCTGGATCGAAGCCGTCCTGCATCCGATTCCCGTCCTCGGCAACGCCCGCCGCTGTCTCGCCCTCGCGCGCCTGGCCGCCGCCCTCGAAGCCTTGCTCAGCGCCGGCGTGACCATTATCGAAGCGTGGGACATCGCCGCTGCCGCCAGCAGCTCCCCGGCGCTGCGCCGCATCGTGCTGGGCTGGCGGCCGAAACTCAACGCCGGCCAGACGCCCGCCGAAGCGCTCAACGCCTCCGGAAAGTTTCCCGATCTCTTCGTCAGCCAGTACACTGCCGGCGAAATCAGCGGCCGGCTCGACGAAGTCCTGCGGCGGCTCCACGGGTATTATCAGGATGAAGGCTCGCGCAAAATCCGCGCGGTGGCCAAGTGGGTGCCGACCTTCATCTACCTCATCATTGTCCTTGTGATCGCCTGGCGCATCATCTCCTTTTACGTCGGCTACTTCGGGCAGATCAACAGCGCGTTGACGATGTGATCTTTCTTTGCAGGCATCCCGCAAACACCTAGTTTCCTTCCATGAATTTGACCGACCTTCTCGCCGACGAAACTTTGCGCCAGCAGGAATTTCCCGTCACGCGCGACAAGATTTTTCTCGCCCACGCCGGCGTCTGCCCGCTGCCGCGCTGCGTCACCGAGGCCGTTTCCAACTACGCCCGCGAAGCCGGCACCGGCGACCAGGAGCATTTCATCTGGCCCGGAGTGATCGAGGACGGCCGCAAACTCGGGGCGCAACTGCTGCACTGCCAGCCGGAGGAGGTTGCGTTCGTCGGGCCGACTTCGCTCTCGTTGAGCCTGATCGCCAGCGGCCTGAAATTCCGCAAGGGCGACAACATCCTAATTTATTTCGACGACTATCCCTCGAACGTCTATCCGTGGCTGGCGCTGGCCGAGCGCGGCGTGGAAGTGCGGTTGATGAACACGCGCGGCCTCGGCCAGATTCGCGCCGTGGACGTGATGGGGCAGGTGGATGAAAACACCAAACTCGTCGCGCTGGCTTCGTGCCATTTCATCAGCGGCCACCGCCTGGACATCAACGCCATCGGAAAATATCTGCGCGGGCGGGGAATTTTATTTTGCCTTGATGCGATCCAGACGCTCGGCGCGTTTCCAACCACGGTGGAATACGTGGACATGCTCGCCGCCGACGCGCACAAGTGGCTGCTTGGTCCGTGCGGCGCGGGTTTGCTGTATGTGCGCCGCGAGGTGCAGGCGCAACTGACGCCGCAGATTTACGGCTGGCACAACGTGCGTTGCCCGGATTACGTCGCCCAGGAAACCATCACCTTCCGCAACGACGCGCGGAAATACGAGGCCGGCACGCACAACCTGCTCGGCGTGGTCGGACTGATGGCCACGATGAAAATGCTGTTGGACGTCGGCGTGGACAACATCGCCCGCGAACTGCGCCGCAAGCGCGAGCAACTGGTTCCAGCCTTGCAGGCAAAAGGTTTCTCTGTGCTGAATGCCGACGCAACTCCCGAGAGCGGGGGCGGCATCACCTCGTTTTTCTCGCCCGGAAAAGATCTGGCCGCGCTCCACGCAAAACTTTCGGCGGCGAACATCCTCACCTCCCTCCGCACCGATCGCGCGGGCCAGAAATACATCCGACTCTCGCCGCATTTTTACAACACCGCCGCCGAGTTGCAGCGCGTGGTGGAGATGTTGTAAGCCGCCACCGCGTTCACACCCGTCTCGACAAAACCGTCGCCACCGCGCATAACTATCGGCGATGGCAACCAATCCTGAATCTCCACTCGATGTGTTGTGGAAAGAATACAGTCACGTCTTTCGCGACTTCGACGACATGACCCTGGCACGCTGGCTCGCGCAAACCTTGGGCCAGATCGAAGGCAAAGCCTGGCGACTCTCGCATCCGTTGCTCGGCGCATACCGGCTCGCCGCGCAGCTTGCCCACGATCGGCAGATCTGGTTCAAACGTCTCGCCACGCCGCCCTCCGCCTACGCGGAATCTCCGTGTTGCCGCGCGCCGTTGCTGCCGTTGCTCACGCGCGATGTCCGCGACGCCGGTTTGATCTGCCAGCATTGCAGCGACACGCTGGTGCCGTTCGATGAAATTCCGGAAGCCGTGCAGGCGGAACTGGGCAAGTGGTCGGATCTCTACGCGCCCGTTCACGCCGTTTCCCACTGGGATGACCGCCAGCGCAAGGCTGCCGGCAATTACGACCACGCCTACGAGCAGGCCGCCAAGGAAGCGGAAACGCTGCTCGCCCGCGTCGGCGGCCAGATCGCGCCGCAGTTGCTGGAATTTTATCCGGCCGTGATCTGGGAGGATCAGGATGAATGTCTGGAGGTACGCCCGGAAGATGTGCTGCTCTAAAGCGTGATTGCTAACTGCGAAACACTCTTAGCCGCCGTTCACGTTTCACGAATCACGTTTCACGAATCCAACGAATGACCAGGTGGCTTTTCAAATGGTTCCTGCGCCTGGCTCTTGTCGCCGTCGTGCTGGTGGCCCTGCTTTACTTCACCAAGGATCCGGTTCTGCGTGTCGTCGTGGAAAAACGCATCCGCAGCGCGACCGGCATGGAGGCGCAGATCGGAAAGTTTTCCTCGGGCCGGAACGGAGCCGCCACCTACATCACGCTGGAAAATTTTAAGCTCTACAACACGGCCGAGTTTGGCGGCGGCTTGTTCCTCGACATTCCCGAGTTGCATCTCGAATGTGATCCAGTGGCGTTCGCGCAAAGTAAATTGCACCTCACTGTCGCCCGGCTGAATCTGGCCGAGCTGGACATTGTGAAAAACGCCGCCGGCAAGACCAACCTGCTTTCGTTTCAAAAACTTCTGACCGGCGGCGGTGTGACCACGAATGGCGCTCAGGCGAGCCTGGGCGGATTTGAATTCCAAGGCATTGACGCGCTGATTTTGAGCCTGGGCCGGGCGAAGTTTGTGGATTTGAAGGACGCCAAGAACAACCGCGAAATCCCTGTGAACCTGGACAAACAAGCCTTCACCAATGTGAAAGCAGAAGCCGATATTTACGGCATTGCGTTCATGCTCTGGCTGCGCAGCGGCGGCTTTGGCCTCAACCCCATGGATCTCCGCAAGGATCTGACCGGCAAAAAACTGGACAAGGTTGAAACCACCGGACGGCCCGCTGCGGGAACCCCAGCCGTGCCGGTGAAGAAATAGATTGTAGCACGTTCTTCACGGCACTTCCCGCAGCCGGAAGTATCGCCCCACAGTATCGACATCAAACTCGTTTACGATGCTTTCTGCCTC
>JANYDP010000235.1 GCA_025363535.1 Verrucomicrobiota bacterium
GTGCAAAAGGGTTTCAAGACTGCCGACCGGGGCAAGCTCATCATGGCGTGCGGCACGGGCAAGACCTTTACGGCTTTGAAGATTGCCGAGCAGCTTGTTCCCGCCGGTGGTCAGGTGTTGTTTCTCGTCCCGTCCATTTCGCTGATTTCGCAGACGCTCGGCGAATGGTGTTCGCAGTCAGAAAAGCCCTTGAACGCTTTCGCCGTTTGTTCAGATCCGCAGGCTGGCGTCAAGAAGACCGACGAAGAAGACATCCGCACCAGCGACCTCGCTTTTCCCGCGCACACCAATGCCCGCTAGCTGGTCAAGGAAGTCGAACTCCTGCGCGCCAAGCTCAAGAAAAACATCACCGCCATTTTTTCAACGTATCAATCCATCCAAGTCATCGCCGACGCGCAGAAACACGGCTTGCCGGAATTTGATCTGGTTGTTTGTGATGAGGCACACCGCACCACCGGCGTTGAGCAGACGGCATTAAGCCAGAAGGAAGCCTCCGCCTTCGTGGCGGTTCACGATGCCGATTTTCTCAAGGCCAGGAAGCGTCTCTACATGACGGCCACGCCGCGCATTTACGACGATGCTTCCAAGGGCAAGGCGAGGGATTTGGACATCCAGATTTATTCCATGGATGACCCGGCCATTTACGGCGCGGAACTCCATCGCCTCGATTTCTCGGAAGCCGTCCGCAAAGATTTGCTTTCCGATTACAAAGTCTTGGTTCTCGCGGTGGATCAGTTGCACGTCAGCACCGCCTTGCAACAGCAGTTTGCCAAGAATAAAGAACTCACGCTCGACGACGCGGTAAAAATTGTCGGCTGCTGGAACGGTTTGCGGAAACGCTTCGTGAAACAGGACGGCGACACCAGCGAAGCCATTGACCGCAGCCCCATGCGCCGAGCCGTAGCCTTTAGCAGCCGTATCAAAGACTCCCAAAAGATCACCAGCCTGTTCGCTGAAATCATCAAGGACTACACGCGCGAAACCGATGGCGAGAATGAATCTGGTAGGAGTCGAGGTGACGAGACTCTAACTAAAGAAAACCAAGACCAGTCAGAGACTCCTCACGTCGTCTCCTACAATCCTGATTCCGACCCCGACTTCCTCCGCTGCGAAGCCCGCCACGTTGATGGCCGCATGAATTCCCTTTTCCGCAGTGAGCAACTGCAATGGCTCAAGGAAGACACCACCCGCGAAGGCACGGTCTGCCGCATCTTGAGCAATGCCCGCTGTCTGTCCGAAGGCGTGGACGTTCCGGCGCTGGATGCCGTCATGTTTCTCAATCCGCGCAACTCCGTCGTGGATGTCGTCCAATCCGTCGGGCGCGTCATGCGCAAGGTGGAAGGCAAGCAATGCGGCTACATCATTCTGCCTATCGGCGTTCCCGCCGGAGTGCCGCCGGAAGAAGCCCTCGCCGACAATGAAAAATACAAAGTTGTCTGGCAGGTGTTGCAGGCACTTCGCGCCCACGATGACCGCTTCAATGCCATCATCAATCAGCTTGAGCTGAACAAGCAACGCCCCGACCAGATACAAATCATCGGCGTCGGCGGCGATGGCGAACGGAAGCCGGGCGAAATGAATGACAAGCCCGTTCAGACGCACCTGAATTTTCCGCTGCAAGATTGGGAGAACGCCATCTTCGCCAAGATCGTCATCAAATGCGGCACGCGCAAATACTGGGAACAATGGGCGCAGGACGTGGCGAAGATTGCCGAGCGCCACATCATCCGCATCACCGCGCTGCTCAAAAGTTCCGACGCCAAGTATCGCGACCGCTTTGACAAATTCCTTCAGGGACTCCGCAAGACGCTCAATCCCAGCATCAGCGAGGACGACGCCATTGAAATGCTCGCGCAGCATCTCATCACCAAGCCGGTGTTTGACGCGCTGTTTGAAGGCTACGAATTCACCAAGCAAAACCCCGTTTCCAAAACCATGCAGAAGATGCTCGACCTTTTGGAAGAGCAGAGCATGACAGCGGAAACTGCCACGTTGGATAAATTCTACGAAAGCGTCCGTGAACGGGCGCGCGGCATTGACAACGCACAGGGCAAACAAAA
>JANYDP010000271.1 GCA_025363535.1 Verrucomicrobiota bacterium
GCGAGCGCCGCCTCGTCCATCGTCTTCCACAAGTCCGTATCGTCGGTTGTCGTTGCCATGTTCACCCACGCGCGGCGCATCCCGAACTCATCGGTTTGGTCGCTCAAATCCATCCAACTCGGCGCAGAGCCGGTAACTTTCGGCACGGTGGTATCTTTGTTGCCGACCATTTCGCCGATGCCGCGCAGCGTGACGACAATCCAATCCCCCGACTGACTGGCGAGCATTTGGCCGAGCAGTTCGATGTCAGGAATCGCCCGCCACATCGTTGCCTCCGAATTCGCCCCCGAGACGGCCGCGGCGGTGACTTGCAAATGGTAGCGCCCTTTTGTGTTCGAGCCGCGCACGAGCAACGCCGCCGCTTCGAGTAGCGTGGGAAGCGCCGTGCCGAGCGCCGAACGCTTGAGCCGGACGACCGTATTGCTGCGCAAGTGAGCCATGAGATTTCGGCCCATTTGCGAAGTCGGAAATGATTCCAACGCGAGCCTTGTCGATTCGAGTGTGCCGGAGGCCAGCACCACGGCGCATTGCGGCGCGATGTCCAAAAACTTTTGCTGACCGTTGACCCGCACTTCAATCGTCCGCACGACGCCGTTGCTGACATGCAGTTTGGCGACGTGCGCCCGTGGCACGAGAAAGAGCCGCCGTTGCCAATCCGGGCTGTCCGCCGCCTCGCGGATGGCTTCCACGAGAATCGGCGCGCTGCTCCATTTATCGAAACTGAACAGTCCCGAAGCAGGCGGTGCGGCTTGCACTGCGAGCGGCGCGTCTTCGATTGCGTCCACCGAAGGCACTAACGGACGTGCCGCGTCGAATCTTGTTTTCAATTCTGTAAAGAGCGGCCCGGAAATGTAGTCGGTTGAAGGCACGACGCCCGTCTCGCGTTCCGTGCTCCCATATTCGCTGTTCAAAGCGGTCTTCAAATCGCTCGGCCATTGTGCCAAATCCGCGCCCGTCAATCGCGGTGCCCATCCGCCCCAATAAAGCGACCTCCCGCCGAGGCAGTAGGCCAGCCCCGGAAACGGCGTGCGACTCCGCCACGGCGAACCCCACACTCGTTCGCGCGGGCCGGGGTCTTGGTTGTTGAACTCCACCTTCACCGCACCGCCGGCATTGAGGCCGATGCGCGAGAGGTTTTGCACATGCTCCGTGACGAGCACGCATCCGGCATCGAGCACCAGCACTCGCATGTTCGCATGGCGGTAAATTTTCTCCGCGCAATACGCTCCGAACATTCCCGCGCCGATGACCACGGCGTCGAATCCTACGCCGCCGTTTTGCGTGGCTTCCTCCCAGGTGTTGCAGATGAAGCGACCGAGCACGTCGGTCGCGAACGCTGTGTCTTGCACGTCCACCGTGTCGGCGGCGTTGATGAGTCGGGGCAGATTTCCAGCCATAATGTTTTCCTCCTTGTTTGTGGTTTTCTATTTCTCGCCGTAGCGAAAATCGTCGAACAGCGTCACGCTGTCAGCCTTTGTCCAAACGCCGACTTTGCCCGCATTGGCAAAACTTTCATCGGTCGCTTCGATGACTTTCTGGCCGTCGAAAGTCACCGTGAATTGATTGCCTTTGAAGTCCACACGCAACGTGTGCCACACGCCCGGCGCGACCTTCGTTCCGATGCTTTTGAACGACACACGCCGCCCGCTGATGGTGTGGTAAATGGTCACGTTGTCTTCGAGCGCGTTGGCCCGCGCGATGTAGTAATTGTTTGCGTCCTTTGCCCGCCAGACCACGCCGCCCGCCTGGTCTTCCTTCCCCGCGACTGGCTTGAATTTCACTTCCACGAATCCGTCTTTCAGCGCGGTGTCGTTTTTCAAAGCCACAGGGTATTCCGCTTCCCCGCTTTGCTTGAGGACGTGCGGTTTGCTCGGGGCGGTGTCGTCTTTTTCGATGCTCCATTTCGCCGCGCCATCGCCGGTTTGCGTGCCCGTCCACTTTCCATCCCAATGCGTCGGCAACGGGCCGGGCTTGGCATCGTCAAAATTATCCGTCGCCGCCCACGCTCCATTCGCAAGCAAGGCGGAGCCGACCATGATTGCCGTTTTCATTTTCATTCGAGTAATGCCCCACCGGCAACCGCTCGCGCGCATTGCCGGTGGGGCACCGGGGGCAAATTATTTCACCGCGGAAACGTAAATGACTTGCGTGCCACCTTTTTTGACGAGCGTTCCTTCGACGGAAACGGAGTCGGCCATCTTTTTGATGAGCGCGTCCCTGTCAGCGTCATGGTCTTTGATGCCGACCAGCAAATAGACATCACCTTTCTCGGTGAGGAGGCCGATGGGGTTTCCGGCTTTGGCGCACGCGACCGCGCATTTCTTGTGTTCGGCTCCCTTGTCGTCGCCTTCGAGGTAGCACCACACGTCGATGACTTCGCCTTTGATTGTGACTGTCTCGCCTTTGGGTTCGCCGAAGCTCGACGTGGTTCCCAACAACAGCAGTGAGGACACTGCGAACGCTGCGCTGATGATTTTCGTTTTCATTTTTGGTTTTGGTTTTGGTTTGGATTTTCCGGGGGTTGTCTTCCGAAAAAGGGATTTCAAGACGCGCTATTTGCTCTGCGTTGCGAGCGCCGACTTGACCGCTTTCGCGAGGTCGAGGGCTTTGCCTTTGCCCCAATAGTGGAGGAACAGATAGCGCGGCTCTTCCATCGTCATGTGATGATGAATCGCCACGATGTTGATGCCTTCCGCGCGCAGTGTTTTGAGCACCGTTTGCAGTTCCGTTTCGAGCACGCAGAAATCGCCGTCCACAATCGCGTTGTCGTCCGCACCGGCGAACGCCGCCCACGTATTCACTCCCATTTCTTTGCCGACCTCACAGCCGCACGGCATCTTGCTCACGCGGCCAAAGACGAACTTCGCCATGCCGTCTTTGGCGGTCGCTTTGCCGCCGAGCGCCGCTTCGAGCGGAGCCGCGGTGATGCCGTTGGCAGCGGGTGCGAAACCAGCGCCGAACATTTTTCCGGGCACCGGGTTTGCCGCCCGAATTTCCTTCGCCTTGTCGAGCGCCGCCTTTACCGCCGCGCCGAGTTTTTCCGCTGCGCCCTCGCCGCCAATGTGCATGAAATACACTTTCGGGTCGTCGTAGAAAAAGTGGTTGTGCAGCGCGGTGACGCTCAGGCCCGCGTCGAGCGCCGCGCTCATCACCGGGTTGACCTCATCTTGAAAAAGCACCAGGTCGCCCATCACCATTGCCTCCGCTTTTTTCCCCGGCAGAAAACCCGCCCATGACGTGAGGCCCATGAAAGGCGGCATCTGCCAGCCGTCCACGTTGATTTTCACGTCGTTGCGCGGAGCCGTCACCTTGAAGACGCCTTCGGCTTCGTTAAGCGTCCCTTTAAGTCCTGTTGCAGATTCAATTTTCGCCGTGTCGAGCGCGGCGAACGCTAAAGACGGGACGATGGCGAGAATTGTGAGAAAGCGTTTGATCTTCATGGCGTAAGGGCTGTTTGATTGAAGTTGGCTCTGCAAACGGCGGTCTGGGCTCGAAGGTTCAGGAGACGGATCAGTGTTGGACCGAAAGGCCGTGC
>JANYDP010000280.1 GCA_025363535.1 Verrucomicrobiota bacterium
CTTTCTTCGCGCTGTCGGCGAAACGGAAAGTTTCCACGAGGTTGCCGACGGAGAAACCGTAACCCGCATGAAACGCGAGCAGGGCGTTCTTGGCGATGCTCTCGTCCTTGCCGCCGAAACGTTCGTTGATGAGCTTTTCCAGTTTCGGAATGTTCAGGTCGAACATGCGGGCGATGAGGCCGAGCGAGAAAATATTTTTACCCTTGTCCTTGGCCGTGCCGCCGATGGCTTCGATGGTGAGGCTGGAGATCGGGATGCCGACGTGGTGATAATCCTTCTTCCATTCCTCCTTCGGCTCCACATGGTCGGAATCGTAAAGAACGATGCCGTTCTTCTTGAGCGAATTGATGTGGCCTTCGTAGGAGTGCTGGTAGAACGCCAGCAGGATGTCGGCGTCGTCGCCGGAACTGAGCACCTCGCCCGAGCCGATGCGCACCTGGAAGATAGAAGGCCCGCCGGAAATCGTCGAGGGAATGGTCATGAAGGTCATGACCTCCTGTTCGCTGCGGCCGGCCAAGCGGGCGAGGAATCCGCCGATGGCCTGGATGCCGTCCTGGGAATTGCCCGCGATGCGGATGATGGCCTCGGAGACTTTGGAAACTTTATTGGCTCCGTCCGGGGACGATTCAGCCTTAGTCGTGTTGCTCATGAAAGTATTACCTGATCAATTCGATTTCGTTTGGCAATCGGGAGGCACGCGGAACAATCCGGCATGAATACCATTGCTTTGGGAGACTAACATTGCGGGGTTTTGAGTCAATTTCCAAATCAGCGCCAACGGGTTGGCTGAGCGGCTCTGGAAATGAGGCGGTTAAGCCCCGACTTCGCCACGGAGCGCCCACTCCAGCGCCTCCGCCACGCCGTGCCCGTGCGGAAGCTGGCTGACGTGGCCGTTTTCCCTGCGGACCACCGTTTTTACCAACTCAATGGCGTTGCTGGGACTGGCCAGCCACCGCGCGTAGGTTTGCGAAAGCATCGGCAGATCATTCAGATGATCGCCCGCCGTGAAGACTTCTGCCGCCGTCAGGTTTAATTGCCGCGTCACCTCGGCCAGCGCCGTGCCCTTGTTGAAGGCAACATGGCTGAAGCGCGCGTAAACATCGTTGCGCACCACCGTCAGATTGGGAATGGAGCACGCGTACTCGTCGAGATAGTTGTGGATGACGTCCGCGTCGCCATTGTTTCCGGCAATCAGGCAGAACGGCGAATATGGATCTTCATAGACCTTCGCATGAAACCGCGCGTTGACCCACTCCGTCAGGCGCGGCAGATCCAGGCGCACGCGCGCAAAAATTTCCGCATGGGCACGGGAACATTCCGCATTCCAATCGTCAAGCCCGACGTAGCGCACGCCGTCGTGGCGGTGAATTTCGCGCTCCACCAACACCAAAAAATCCGGCTCAATGCCAATCCGCGCCCGGCCCAGCGCCTCCATCAGACCGGACATGTCGCGCCCCGTGTTGATGACCCACTTGGCTCCACGCGCCTGCAATTCGGCGATCAGCTCTTGAAACCGGGGCGCGATGGGCGGGTTTTCGAACTCGGCGAAAATGGTGCCGTCGAAATCCGTCGAGATCAGTTTGATGGGCAGGTTCATTTCAAATGGTTGATTGGCACGGAACGCGAACACTACGTTTCCCGGCCACCGCTGGCGAATAAAAAGTCAGGCCGTCAGCGCCCGCTTCACTTTGACGAGCAGGTCTTGCGACGAGAAAGGTTTTTGCAGATAGGTCGTCTCCTCTTCAACACTGCCCGAGCGGACAAAGCCGCTGATCCGCAACACCCGCGTGCCGGGTGCCAGACGGTTCACATGATCGGTCAGCTCGCGGCCGGTCATCGAAGGCATGACGAGATCGGTGATGACCAGATCCACCGCCGTGTCGCCGCGCGCCAGAATCTCCAGCGCCTTCTGACCGCTGTTGGCCGTCAGGACGCGGTAGCCAAAGGTTGTCAGCACCGTCTTGCCCATCGTGAGCATCAAGTCCTCGTCATCCACCATCAGAATCGTCTGCGTGCCGTTCAGGTCTTTCGCCACGGGGTTGGCGTCCCGGGCAATTTTCTTTTCCGCCGGCAGATAAATGCGGACGGAAGTGCCCGCGTCCGGCTGGGACGAGACGGCCACGCCGCCGCCGTGATTGCTCACGATGCCATACACGAGGGCCAGGCCCAGGCCGCGATGCTTGCCATCATTTTTCGTGGTGAAGAACGGTTCAAAAATTCGCGACAGATTTTCCGGCGCGATGCCGCCGCCGTTGTCGCTGATCTCCGTGCAGACATAATTGCCCGGGGCCAGCCGCAGGTCGCGGTCCTGCGCGGCCTCGGCCAGTTCCACGTTGCGCGTCAGCACGGTGACGCGACCGTTGGAGCCGACCGCTTCGACGGCATTTTCCAAAATCCGCACGAACGCTTGCAGCATTTTCGGCTCGTCAAATTTGGCGGCGAACAGGTGGCGGTCCGCCTGCACCGACCACTCGATTTTTTCCGGGCGCGAACCCTGCAACACTTCCACGCCGCGCTGGGCCAGTGACGACAGATTCCCGGCGGTCTGGCCGCGCGGCAATTTTTCCTGCTGGCTGAACGCACTCAGATCACTGGCAATGTCCGCCGCGCGCAAGGCCGCCTTTTCCACCTCCGCCAGCGAACGCCGCCACGGATGGTCAGGCGCGGTCTGACCCAACAACAGCGACGTGTGACCGAGCACACTGGTCAGCGCGTTGTTGAAATCGTGCGCCACGGTGCGTGCCAGTTGGAGGGCGCAATCGAGTTTCTGCCTGTGCGCGGAAAGGAACTCCGTCTGACCGCCGCTGCCGGCCGGGGCGGTCTCGGGCAGCAGTTGAAAGAGAAAATATTTCTGGCCGTCCTGCGTGAACGTGCAGAGCGAAACCGCAAACAAACTCGCGGTGCCGCCTTTGACCAGAAATTTGATCGGCGTGGAGTCCTGCGGCGCGCGCTCCCAGTTCGCCAGAAACTGCTCCGCCGGCGGGCCAAACCCCTGCTGCCAGATCGCCGCGAGCAGGGGCTTTTCCCCTTCCACCACCGGGCCGAATACTTTGACCGCGCTGTGGTTGGCGCGGAGGATCACGCCGCCCATGTCCACGAGCAGCGCCGGCCAGCCGGCATGTTCCAGCGCAAATACAACCGCAGCCTTCATCGCCAGTAATATAAAATCAGCACCACAAAAAATTCAGCCGTTCTTCGCGGGCACGTTGACAAACGCCGCCGGCAGCAGTTCTTTCACGGAAAATTCCCGGATCGCCGCCAGCTTCCGGCTGTCCGCCACGAGTACGACGGCGTCCGGCGCGTATTCCGCCAGCAGTTGCCGGCACGCGCCGCAGGGCATCGGCCCGCCGGGTGCCCGCGCCACCACGGCCACCGCCACGAAATGTTTCCGCCCGCTCGTCAGCGCGGTGAACAACGCCACGCGCTCGGCGCAGCAGGTCAGGCCGTAACTCGCACTTTCCACGTTCGCACCGCCGATGATCGCACCGGACTTCGTGAGCAGCGCCGCGCCGACTTGAAAGTTCGAATGCGGTGCGACCGCGCCGCCGCGCGCCTTGGCCGCCGCATAAATCAAGGCCGGTTTATTTATTTTCGCCATAACACTTCGCAAAATTTTTCAGGAGCGCGGCGGCCTGCGGCTTGACCCGTTCGGCCGTCTCCAGAACTTCCTGGTGCGACAGATTTTTTCCGCTGCGCCCGGCCGCGAGGTTCGTGATGCAGGACAGGCCCGCCACGTTCAGCCCGCATTGCCGCGCCACGATCGCTTCCGGCACCGTGCTCATCCCGACCGCGTCCGCGCCGAGCCGCGCAAACGCCCGGATTTCCGCCGGCGTTTCATAGCTCGGCCCGCTCACGGCGAGATAAACTCCCGTCCGCAACCGCACGCCGGAAACGCGGGCCGCCCGCCGCATTTGGCGGCGCAGTCTCGCATCGTAGGTATCGGTCAAATCCACGAAACGTTTAAGCCCCGGCACTTCCGGCCCGCGCAGTGGATTTGCGCCCATGAAATTGAGGTGATCCGTGAGCGCCATGAAATCGCCGGCGGCAAATTTCTGGTTGAGTCCGCCTGCCGCATTGGTCAGCAGCAGATCGCGGATGCCCGCCGCCGCCAGGACGCGCACGGCGAACGTGACCCGGTCCAGGTCGTGCCCTTCGTAATAATGCGCCCGGCCGCTCAACACCAGCACCGGCGTGCCGCTGAGCCGGCCCAGACAGAGCCGGCCCTCGTGTCCCGCCACGCCGGGCTGGGGAAAGCCCGGCAGCTTGGCGTAGGAAATTTCAGCAGCCACGTCCATCTCGCCCAGGATATGACTGAAGCCGCTGCCCAGCACGAAGGCCAGCGTCGGGCGCAGACGGTTGATTTTTTTAATTTCGGCCAGCGCAACTTTCATGGACGGGAGCTAACCACAACCGAACGGCGGGGGAAAGCGGGGAAAAGCGTTCCACCGAAACCAGCCGGCGGCCGGTTTTTATTTTGAACAAATTTTCCACCCGCGAGTCTCAACTTTGCTGACCTTGAAATCCTCCGCCGTCGGCGACGACACAACGGCGGAAGATTCTTCAAAATCCTCGGGATGGTGTCGCCGCCATTCCGAATCTCTTCTTTCGCACCAAATTTCGTCGTGACCTGCGGCGGGGCTGTGACCATGCTGGGACATGGCGAAGTTCAACCTGGCCCAAATCAAAACCGCGCTGGCCGCCGTGCCGGACTGGAAAAAGAAGGGCGCGACCATCACGCGCCTTTATCAGTTCAAAGATTTTCCGGCGGCGATCAAGTTCGTCAACGCGGTCGCACGCCTCGCCGAGAAAGCCTGGCACCACCCGGACATGGACATCCGCTGGAACAAGGTCGCGCTGACCCTCACCACGCACGATCTGGGCGGGCTGACGGAAAAGGATTTTGCCCTCGCGAAACAATTCGACCGGCTCTGAACCCAGCTTCCCCATCATGACAAACTCCGCCATTCAAGACGTCCAGGCTCTTTTCAAAAAGCATTTCCACCACACCGCCCCGCAGACCGTCTGCGCGCCGGGCCGGCTCGAATTGCTCGGCAACCACACGGACTACAACGACGGCCTGGTCATGGCGCTCGCCGTGGATCGCTACATCACCATTGCCGCCGGGCCGCGCGCGGACGGGAAGATCGAGCTGGTCTCCTCGCTGTTTCCGCAGCCGGAAATATTTCCGGCGAATGAGTTCAGAAAAAATCCCGCCGCCCCGTGGGCCGACTACGTCAAAGGCACGCTGGAACAGTTGCATAAGCGCGGCGTGCATTTCACCGGCTTCAACGCCGCCATCCACGGCACGATCCCGATGGGCGCGGGCATGAGCAGCAGCGCCGCGCTCGAAGTCGCCACGGCTTTGATGGTGCGGAAACTGTTTCCGTTCAGTCCCACGCTCGGCGGCCTGGGCGCGGCCCCGGCGCGCGATGCCAAGGGCGGTTTGCCGCCGATCACGCCCGTCGAACGATTGGAGTTCGCCAAGATCGCGCAGGCGGCGGAGAACCAGTTCGTGGGCGTGAAGTGCGGCATCCTCGATCAGATCGCGTCACTGTTCGGCAAGGCGTGGAGCGTCATTGACATTGATTGCCGCTCACTGACGGTTGAAAACCCGCCCATGCCCGGCGAGGCGATCATCGTGTGCAACTCCGGCGTGAAGCACGAACTCATCGGTGGCGAATACAACGAGCTGCGGCAGAATTGCGAGAACGCGGCGAAAAAACTCGGCGCAAAGTTTCTGCGCACGGTGGAGTTAAAACAAGTCGAGACCGCGAAGTCAAAACTGTCCGAACGCGAATACGCCTGCGCGCATCACGTCGTCTCGGAAATCGCCCGCGTCGTCGCCGGCGCCCGCGCGCTGCGCGAAGGTGATCACGCGCAGTTCGGTCAATACATGTTCCAAAGCCACGCCAGCTCGCGTGATCAGTTGCGGAACAGCACGAAGGAACTGGACGTGTTGGTTGACCTGGCTCGTCAACATGCCGGCTGCCTAGGCGCGCGCTTGACCGGCGGTGGCTTCGGCGGCGCGACCATCAATCTGGTGCGGCATCACGAGGCGGAAAGTTTCATCGTCCACATGCAACGCGCGTATGAAAAAGCCGTGGGAGTAAAGATGACGCCGATTGTCTGCCAGATCGTG
Source organism: Verrucomicrobiota bacterium (assembly GCA_025363535.1). Taxonomy (GTDB): domain Bacteria; phylum Verrucomicrobiota; class Verrucomicrobiia; order Limisphaerales; family CAIQOK01; genus CAIQOK01. The sequence continues at coordinate 6,140 of JANYDP010000280.1, forward strand.
GATGGCGCGGCTTAAAGCTTCGGTTTGGCCAGCGCCGCTTGCGAACCGGCGCGAAAAATTTCCTCCACATTCCAGCGCACCTCCGCTGGGGAAAAGCCGGGATGTTTCGTGATAGCGTCGAGAATGCCCAGCGCCAGCCAGACCGCGCCGCGCGGAGTGGGATGCAGGAAATCATTTTGCAGAATCGTCCGGGTTTTTCCGTCGGGCAACGTCAAGCCGTGAACCGTCAGCGTCTCATTGACCATTGCCTTGTGCATGAAGTCGGCCAGCGGCACCAACACCACCTGTGGATGGGCAACGGCCCATTTTTTCAACCGCACGTTGGCCGCCGCCAACGCCGTTGAACTCGGAACCTGCGCCGGACTGAGAATGCCGGTGTTGGTGGCGAATGAGGCATCAGGAACAATGCCCAGCACCAGCGGGCACTTGATGGATTCCAGCAGTTTCAAACCGGCGTCGAAACGCTGCAACCGCTCGGCGTCGTTGGTGCCCTGGCCGTAACAAAACCAGAACGGAAAATCCACGGCGACCACCAGCGTCGGTTGCAGCTTCACCGCCTGCTCGACCTGCATCCGGCCCGCCGGTTCGGGCATCAGAAAAAACAGCGCGCTCGCCAGATTTTTCACCGGTTCGTGGGGAGCCTGGACTGCGGCATCCAGGTAGTAATTCAACCGGCATTGCATCGTGTTCGTGCCGCCGAACGGTTCCGAAAAGACAAAGCCCGCTGAGGCGCTCGCGCCGATCATCACAATCCGCTGCCACGGCGAGTTTGTGGCCGCAGGTTGGGCGGAAGTTTTGCCGGCATTGGCCAGCAACAGCATGGCGAGCAGAACTGAAGTGACGCGGCTAGACCCAGGGGTTCGCATGAAATTGAAATCGCGCCGGTCGCGCCGACGGTCAAGGCTTGAAGACCAGCACCGCTTGCTGCGTTAAACCCAGCAAGGCGTTGGGGAAAAGTCCGAGATAAAACATCCCCGCCACGCAGACGAAAATCGCCAAACGCGCCGGCCACGAGATTGGGATGGGTGGCAGGTCGGGAGTTTCCTGGCTCCAGTAAATCGCGCGGATGACGCCGAAATAGTAGTAGAGCGAAATCACCACGCCGACCAGTGCCGTGAACGCGAGGTAATAGTAGCTTGGGTGCGCCGCGCCCTGTTCGAGGATGGCCTTGAGCAAAAGGAATTTCCCGAAGAACCCGGCCAGCGGCGGAATGCCGGCGAGCGAAACCATCGCCAGCGTCAGCGTCGCGGCCAGGAGCGGCGAGCGTTGGTTCAAGCCTGCCAGTCCGCTGATATCTTCATCCGGCAGATGCCGCATCACCAGCGCGATGACCGCAAACGCGGCGAGGGTGGTGAACAAATAACCGCTGAGGTAATAAAGCGTCGCCGCCTTGCCCGCGCTCGACAACGCCGCCACGCCGAGCAGCAGGTAGCCCGCGTGCGCGATGCTCGAGTAGCCGAGGATGCGCTTCAAGTTGCGCTGCGGGATCGCGCAGAGGTTGCCGTAGAGAATCGTGATGGCCGCGATGACGATCAGCAGCTTGTGCCAGTACAGCGTCACATCAGGAATTGCGACGAACAAGAAGCGCAACAGCAGAACAAAGCCCGCCGCCTTCGAGCCGACCGCGAGGAACGCGGTCGTGGGCGTCGGCGCGCCTTGATAAACATCCGGTGTCCACATCTGGAACGGGAACGCCGCAATTTTGAATCCCAGCCCCACCAGGATGAATACCACGCCGAACAGGAAGACTTTGTTCGTCGTAAAGTTGGCCGCGACCGCCGTGAGTTCGTTGAAGTTGAACTTGCCAGTCGTGCCCCAGAACAGCGCGATGCCATAGACCATGAAAGCGGACGACAACGCGCCCATGATCAAATACTTGATGCCGGCCTCCAACGAAACGAGCCGGCTGCGCTGAAAACTTGTCAGCACGTAAAACGTGATCGTGATGAGTTCGATGGAAACGAACAGCATGGTGAAGTCATTGGCGGACGCGGCGAACAACATGCCCGCCAGCGCGAATACGATCAGTGAATAATACTCCGAGATGCCGGTCGCGATGCGGTCGGAAAACTCCACCGCCAAGACCAGCACAATCACCGCCGCGAGCAGGAAGAAGCGCTTGAAAAAAACCGACAGCGCATCCTGCACAAACATCCCGCCCGCCGTGGTTCCTTCCGAACTACAACTGCATGTGCCGATAAAGGTGTTGATGAAGAGCGCCGCCAAAACTGCCGCCGCCACATAGCCGAGCATCCGCTTGCGCTCGGCAGGCAGCCACAAATCCGCCAGTAGCACCACGAGTCCGAGGGCCACCACCGCGATTTCCAATGACATCAATGAGAGATTCATTTGCTTTCAACTACTGCCACTGCCGAAGGCGTCACCGGTTTCGCCGTCGCCATGTTGACAATCTGCTCCGTGACCGGTTTAATTTTTTCTGTCAGCAACTTGGGGAAGAAACCGAACACCAACAAACTCACGATCAACACCACGTACGGCAACTTGCGCCACAAGTTTGCGTCCGAGATGTCGGCCCACGTTTCAGACATCGGCCCGTGCAGCGCCGCCCGCACCGCGCGCAACATGTAAACTGCGCCGATGATCAACGCGCCCCAAATCGCCAGCACGGTAATAACGCGCAAATTAGGTTGTGCCCACGCGCCGAAGAAAACCGTGGCTTCACCGACGAAATTTAGGAAGCCCGGCAAGCCGCAGCCCGCCATCGCCGCCATCACGAACGCCACGCCGATGAAACGCAACTTCTTCGCGAGGCCGCCGAGTTCGCTCATTTCAAGCGTGCCAGTCTGGTTGTAGATGTAGCCGCTCAAACCAAACGTCAGCGCGGCGAGGAAGCCGTGCGCGATCATGATGACCACTGCACCGGTCACGCCGATGAGGTTCAGACTCGCAACGCCGAGAAAGATGATGCCCATGTGCGCCACGCTGGAATTGCCGATGAGCAGGTTGAGGTTTTTCTGCCGCATTGCCACCCAGCCGACGTAGAGCACGTTGCCAAGCGCGAGCCAAGCGAGGAATTGCATGTGCATTCGCGCGACTTCGGGCGCAAAGGGAATCGCGATGCGCAGCAAACCATAGAGGCCAAATTTTTTCAACACACCGGCGTGCAACATGGCGGTGGCGGACGGCGCGGAGCCGTAACCGAGCGGTGCCCACGAGTGAAACGGCCAGAGTGAAACGAGAATGCCAAAACCCAGCAGCAGCAGCGGGAAGACAATCATCTGCGCGCTGTGAGCCATCGTGTGTTCGGCGAAATACTTCGTGAGCGTCGGGATGTCGAAGGTGCGAAGGTCAGCCGGCAGTTGCAGGTAAAGTGCGATGAGGCCGAGCAGTGCGAGCAGCGCGCCGATGCTCAGGTAAAGCGTGATTTGGAACGTGGCGAAGTTCTTTTTCTCACCGCGTCCCCAGACACCGATCATGATGAACGTTGGCACGAGCGCGAGTTCGTGGAAGAAGTAGAAGAAAAACAGGTCGAGCGACATGAACGCGCCGAGGATGCCGCCGGTCATCACGAGCAGCAGGATGTAAAACTCCTTCTCGCGCGTTTTGATTTCAAACGAACAACACGCCGCCGCGAACGCCACAATCGCACCCATGAGCACGAGGCCGACGTT
>JANYDP010000380.1 GCA_025363535.1 Verrucomicrobiota bacterium
TATGCCGATGTGTCCGGCGGAAGCGGCGGCCCGCCACCGGTTGCGCCGTTCATTTCGAGTGTCAGTCCGAACAGCGGGCCGACGAATGGCGGCACAACGGTGACCATCACCGGCTCGAATTTTCTCGCGGGGGTCACGGTCAAGTTTGGCGCAAATTTCGGAACTGCCGTTTTGCTTGTCAACGCGTTGAACATTTCAGTCACCACGCCATCCGGGGTGGCGGGCGCGGTCAATTTGGTGGTGCAGAACACGAACACACTTGCAGCCACGAATCTGAACGGGTTCACATATTTCGCTCCAACCAATGTCAGCCCCGCACTCGCAAAAAAATGGCCGGAGAGCGGATTGCGTGGCATCAGCCTGTCGCTGATTGCGCCGGTGGACGGAAACAGTCAGGACCCCGGCCAGTTTCTGTCCGACGCGACCTTCCAAAAAATGGCGCAATGGCGGGTGAACTGTGTTCGTCTGGTCGTCTCTTTCGATGCAGGAAGCATCTGGGATGTCCCGAGCGGCACCACCATTCCGCCCGTCCCGCCCGGAGAACCGCTGGCACCGTATCGCACGAATCTGGCCGCGCTGCGCGTGGCATTGCCGCTGGCCGAGAAATACGGAATTTCCGTCGTCATCCTCTGCGAGCCGCTGGCGCGGTATGTTCCGTTCACCTACCCGCCGGGTCAGGCCACCGGCGGCTGGCAGGATGGCTATCTTCAACTATGGCAAGCGGTCGCCGCAGAATTCGGCAGCCGTGCCAATGTCATCGGCTACGATCTCTTGAACGAGCCGCACGGCGCGGATGAAGGTGCGCATTGGCGTCCAATTCTGCTGCCGCTGGTGCAGCAAACCATCCGCGCCGTTGACACCAATACTTATTTGATTGTCGAGCCGTGGGAATGGTCATTTCCCAGTGCGTTGGCCGGCTTTGCGCCGCTGGCGGATGCCAAGGTTGTTTATTCGTTTCATCATTACGCGCCTCACGGCTACACCCACCAGAAAATCCAGAGTTACACCGGCCCGGACTACGACGACAAACCATATCCCGGATTGCTCTGCACCTTCACGCCGCCGCCGGTTCTGTGGGACAAGGCGGCGCTGGAAAATTCCATGCAAGCCGCGATCAATTTTCGCGCCACCAACAACGCCATAATCTGGGTCGGCGAATTCAGCGCCCTCCGCTGGGCGCCCGGCGCGGCGCAATGGGTGAAAGATTCCATCGAGATTTTTGAAAAGTATCACTTCAGTTGGAACTATCATATGTATGGCGGCTGGAACGGCTGGAATCCGACTTTTGATCCCGTCGAAGCTTCCAACAACAACACGGACGGCGGCAAAGCGACCGACCGATTGCAGGCGCTCCTCGACGGCTGGCAAAAGAATTCCATAATGCTTGCGGCGTCGCCATTCATCAGCGGCCAATTTCAGTTCGTCGCCACCGGCTTGACCGTGGGGCGGACGAACGTGATTCAAGTCTCGACCAATCTGGTTTCCTGGACTTCAATCAGCACCAACGTCGCCCCGGATTCTTACATGTCTTTTACCAATCCCGTCGGGATGAAGAGCCAATTTTTCCGGCTGGTTCAACTCTCCATTCCGTCCAACCTTGTGACCGTGCTCGCGCCCACTGGCCTGCAAACTATTCCCTCTGGTTCCACCAACGCCATCGGCCTCGCGTGGACGGCCAGTGCCACGGCGGGTGTGATTGGCTATCGCATTTACTACGGCACGGACAGCGGCCAACTCACGAACACATTGGATGTCGGCAATGTGACCAGCGCCAACGTCGGCGGATTGATTTCGGGCCAGACTTATTTTCTCGCGGTGATCGCGCTGACGGCCAGCGGTCAAAGTTTGCTCACCGATGCGCTCATCACGGCCCAGCCGGATGCGAACGCCAGCATCATCGCGCTCTTCAACGCCAGCACGCCGCTGGAGCCGCTAACTACGGTGGTTACTTCCAACGCGCTCATCACCTATCTTGCCGACCGCGCGCGTGATCGTCATGCGCGCGAAAGCCAGTTCAGCCTCTACGACCACTACTTGAGTTGGTATTGGGAGCAGCGGATGGCAAACATTGAAATCATAGATCGCGTCGGCAGAAATGGCGGGACGACCATTACCTTCAACTACACCACGCAGGCAGAATTGAACCCGGCGGAGTTCCGCACTTTTTTCCGCGGCATCAACACCGTGGCCGAATACAATAACAACCAGATAGCTACTCTTGTCTCGACTAATGTTTCGGCCACGCCGGGTGAAACTGACTTTAATTATTCCGCCACCGTCACCGCGAATAACCAGTTCAACCGGGCTTTGCAATTAGGTGACCGCGTGGAAATCGAAATCAGCCAGTTCCTGCTGGCCCCACGGCATGGACGAAACAATTACTATGGCACCGTGCTGCTTTATATCGTGGGACAAGGCATCGTGCCGTGGGCCGAGGGACAGGACGTGGGTCTTAATGGCGGCATCGTCGCGGGCATCAATCAGAGCCTTGATTCCTATCCGCTGTCAACTAATGCCTGGCTCGGCGGCCTGACTACTTTGCCGTATCAATATTCCGCCGAGCCGCAACACCGCTTCAAGGAAACCGCCGGAAATATTTCACCGACGAACGGACTGCTGTTCATGCTCGGACGGCGGCTGCATCACACGGACTTTGGCGATGGTTCGCACTCGGAACCGGACAATCCGATTTTCACCGAACACGTCGGCCAGCTTGGTCCGAAATTTATCAATCGCAGTTGCGTCGCGTGTCACGTCAACAACGGTCGCGCGTTGCCGGCGGCGGTCGGCACGCCGTTGACGAAATGGGTCTTCAAAGTCGGCAGCGATGCGAACGGCTCGCCGCATCCGACGCTTGGCTCCGTGTTCCAGCCGCAATCCGCGAGCGGGCCGAATGAAGGCAGCGTCTCCATCGCCAGCTACACGACTACCAGCGGCCAGTATGGCGACAGCACGCCCTATTCGTTGCAGAAACCGAACTACGCATTTCAAGGAACGACGCCGGTGTTTTTCTCCGCGCGCATTGCGCCACAACTCGTCGGACTTGGTTTGCTGGAAGCGGTGAGTGAAAGCTCCATTCAGGCGCTGGCCGATCCGAGCGACACCAATGCCGACGGCATTTCCGGCCGGATGCAAACCTTGACCGATCCCGAGACAGCGCAATTGCGGCTTGGCCGCTTCGGCTACAAGGGCGCGAAGGCACGCGTCAGCCATCAGGTCGCTGGCGCACTGAACACCGACATGGGTGTGGCCACTTCGATCTTTCCGAAGCTGGATGGCGAAACCAATGCGAGCGCGGTTGAAATCTCCGCCGCCGATCTCGACAAGATGACGCGCTACGTCGCGCTGCTCGGTGTCGCGGCGCGACGTGATTTGACGAACGCACAGGCGCTGCTCGGCGAACAATTGTTTGCCAGCGCCAATTGCGTGAAGTGCCACACGCCGACGCTCACGACCAGTCCGTTTCATCCGATGACCGAGCTGCGGAATCAGACGATTCATCCTTACACCGATTTGTTATTGCACGACCTCGGTCCGGGTCTGGCGGATAACATGGGCGAAGGCATCGCCACCGGTTCCGAATGGCGCACGCCGCCGTTGTGGAGCATCGGTCTCACGGCGGGCGTCAGCGGCGGCGAAGCGTATCTGCACGATGGCCGGGCGCGCACTTTGGAAGAAGCGATTCTCTGGCACGGCGGCGAAGCTGATGCGTCCAAAGAATTATTTCGCACGATGACTGCGACCAACCGCGCGGCGGTCATAGCCTTTTTGAAATCACTGTGAACGGCGCTTGAGCCAGACCATCTCCGACTTGTTAGAAAACGTTTCATGAAAAAAATCTTCTCATGCCTCACGCTGCTCGCGTTTATTGGCACGGCTCCGGCGGCATTAAATTTGGTGCCGAACGGAAATTTTGAAACCGCTGGCGGCGCGAGCTGGGTCTTTGCCGGCGGCGGAGCCACCATCAGCTATCCGGCGACCGGTGGAAACGGCGGCGGTTATGCCGCGATGAATTCATCCGGTGGCTGGGGCGTTTTGGTTGCTCAAGTCAACGCCACCACGGGACTTTCGCTCGCTTCGTTGGGGCTGGTCGCCGGGAGTAACTATGTGTTTAGCCTGGACATGAAAAATCTCGGAGCGGGCGGAGCGCTCGCGGGGATTAAAGTGGAAGCTTGGAATGCTGGTTCAAAAATCAGCGACAGCGGCGACCTGAAATTCAACACCACGACTTCGTGGACGACTTACACGACCAACTGGACGATTCCCGCGACGGCGACCAGCGTCATGTTCGTGCCGCTCTCGGTGGATGGCGGGAATGTCGGCTTTGATAACGTCGGCGTAATTATTCCCAGTTCGCCGCTGACGGTTTCCATCACGAGTCCGGCCACGGGCGCGGTGGTGACGGCCAACTTCACCATCTCCGCGAATGCCGCTGTCAGTCCGGGCAGCGTGACCAACGTGAGTTTTTACGACGGTGCCGCGCTGCTCGGCAGTGACAGCAATTCACCCTTCAGCTTCGACGTGAGTGGCGCGGCGCAGGGATCTCATTCGCTCAAGGCAATTGCGCGAGACAGCGGCGGCAACAGCGCCACCTCGTCCGTGGTGAACATCACGGTGACCAACTGGCCCGCACCTGTCGGCTGGCAATTGGCGTGGAGCGATGAATTTTCGCAAGCGGACGGAAGTTCTCCCGATGCCAGCAAATGGAGCTTCGACGTGGGCGGCAGCGGCTGGGGGAACGCGCAGTTGGAATACGACACGGCGCGAACGAACAATGCGCGGATTGTCGGCGGACAGCTCGTGATCGAAGCGAAGCAGGAGACTTATACCGGCGCCGACAGTGTTACTCGCAACTACACCGCCGCAAGAATGTTGACCAAGGGGAAGTTATCGTGGACTTATGGGCGCATCGAGGCGAGCATCAAAATTCCCAAGGGCCAAGGCATCTGGCCCGCGTTCTGGATGCTCGGCGCGAACATTGACTCCGTAAGCTGGCCCACCTGTGGCGAGATAGACATCATGGAGAACATCGGCAATGCCGCCGACCAGGGCATCACGCACGGCACGTTGCACGGGCCAGGTTACTCCGGCGGCGGCGGCTTGACCGCAACCTACACGCTGCCGGGCGGCGCAAAACTTTCCGATGCCTTTCATGTCTTTGCCATTGAATGGAGCACCAACCAGATCAAGTGGTATCTGGACAATGTTCAATACTTCACCCTAACTCCAGCTAACTTGCCCGGCGGAGCCACCTGGGTTTTCAATGCGCCGCAATTCATTCTGCTCAATCTCGCCGTGGGCGGCCAATGGCCCGGCAATCCCGATGGCACCACGGTTTTTCCACAGCAAATGCTCGTGGAGTATGTGCGGGTTTATACGAACGTGCCTTCCGTGCCGCTGACTCCGACCGGATTAACTCCCAGCGCGGGCAGCGCGAAAGTTTATCTGAATTGGGATGCCTCGACTTCCGGTGCCACTGGCTATGTCATCAAACGCGCGACGACCAGCGGCGGGACTTATGCCGCCGTCGGCAGTTCAGCGAACAATAACTTCACCGACACCAACGTGGCTAATTGTTCTAACTATTACTATGTTGTCACCGCGACCAATTCCATCGGGAGCAGTTCCAACTCCACGGAAGCGGGCGCGATTCTTGGCGCGTTTGCGCTGGCGGTAAATTCCGGCGGCAGCGCGGCAGGGCAGTTTGTGGCGGATGCGTTCGT
>JANYDP010000387.1 GCA_025363535.1 Verrucomicrobiota bacterium
GCCAGTCGGCACAAAACATTCGTCGGCTTCAATTGTGCCGTCCATTTTGTCGGCAAAGCTGGTTTGCTGCATGGCAAATCTTATGCGGTGAGCCATGAATAATGCCGAACGGTAAGAACCAAGTTCAAGGATGCGTTGTAATTGCAACGATGAAATTCCCTTTTTGGAACTGCAAATCAGGTAAAAGGCAATCAGCCATTTGCGGAGCGGGATATGGCTGTCCTCGAAAACAGTTCCGATGGTCACTGTGAAAGGCTTTTTACAATCGGAACACCACCGCAATCCCGCGCGGGTCTTGGCCTTTGAGTTGGGATTGATTGTGGAAAACTTGGATTGGTCTTTGCATTGGCAATGCGGGCAAACAATCCCATCCGGCCAATGCTTTGCTTCAAGATGCGCCCGCGCCTGATCATCCGTGCCGAAACGGTCAAATAATTGAATCAATGTCAGGTCATCTTCATTGGACTTCGTTTTCATGGCCACAAATTGCCAGAAACTTAATTATATGTAAAGTGCATAATCAAAAATATCAACGAAAAAACGCAATTGACACTTGTTTTGATGCCGGTTTGCGGCCAAATTATCCGGTGCACTACTTTGAGCGAATGGCCCGGCTGGGGCGTGGATGCAGCCGAAATTTTTTGGACAAGGTTTGCCGTCCCTTGGTGCTTCCGGGGCTGATGGGATTGCTCGCCGCACCGTCGGCAGTGGTTGCTTCCTCGATGGTTTTCGGTCGCGAGGAGTTGTTCACGCTTAACTCCGGAAATATTTCAGCCCTGAAAAATTCCAGCTTCACGACGGTGATTCTGTTCGTTGTGGATGTCGCCACCAACGGCGATCTCAATTATAACGGCAATCATTTGATCATCACCAACGGCACCTACATCGGTGATTCCGGGTGGCCTGCGCGATTGGCTGCGTTAAAGGTGCAGCCGAGTTCGATTGGGCGCATCGAAGTTTGCACCGGGGGCGCCGGTGCGCAAAGCTGGGTCAACATCAAGAACCTGATCGCCGCGCAGGGAACCGGATCGGGCAGCATCCTCTACCAAAACTTTCAGAAGTTGAAAAACACGCTGGGCATTGACGCCATCTGCAACGATGACGAAGTGGCGTACGACGCGGGCTCCGCCGCCACGTTTAACAACATGATCACCGCGCTCGGAATGAAGAATACACTTTGCCCGTACAACAACCCGGCCTATTGGCAGAGTATTTTTAATAACAGCACCATTGATGCAGTTTACCTCCAGTGCTACGACGGTGGCGCGGGCAACGATCCCGCGACTTGGAACGGTTATTTTGGTGGCTTCAAAGTGGCCGCCGGCGACTGGAACAACGACAGCCCGGCCACGGTTGACTCAAAGTTCACCGCTTGGGCGCCCGTGATTAATGGGGGCTTCATGTGGCAGTTGGAGCTGATAGGAGACGCCAACCTGGCCAGTTATGCCAGCGTGATTAATCGGGCCGTGGATCCGCTGGTGATTACTCCAGCCACCGGTTTTTCCGCCGTCGCGGCTTACAATCTGCGTTCGCTACCGACGAGCACGCCGTTCAAACTTGCCAATTCCAGCGCCAGCACGCTGGCTTGGAGTGTCATTAACACGTCAAGCTGGCTGACAGTTTCCACCACTTTTGGAACCAATGCCGCCGGCGTTTCCACCAACATGACCGTAAGCTTGAATACGACCGTGGCGACCAACCTGGAGCCTGCCACTTATTTTGCGAGCATCGTTTTCAGCAACCGGACAACTGCCGTGGCCGTGTCGCGCAACTTCACATTGAACACGGCTATCGCCAACTGGCCAATCGCGCTCAATGGTTTCAACGCGGCGTTGCTAGCTTCGAACACCGCCACGGCAGGATCGCCGGGTGCGACGGCGTTTGATATTCCGAATAATTATTGTCTCTACCAGCAGGGTTTGAGCGGCGGCACGCGAGGCCTGCCTTTGAATGGGGCCTTCCCGAGTTTGCTCGACAATTCAACCGCGTTCCAATTTGGCCCGTATGCCACGACGAATGCTCTGCTGCTCGGCTACAATTATCCGAAGTCCGGCACGCTCACGCTCGCCACGCCGGAGGCGTTCAACACGCTTGCGGTGCTCGCGAGTTCCGCGAACGGTGGGGGGACGGGAACCTTCGTCGTCAATTTTTCCAACGGCACGAAAAGCTCGGTGTTCAGCTTCAATGCGCAAGACTGGTTCTTCAACACGGCCAATGTGGCGATTCAGGGCTTTGGCCGGTTGAAACTCGGCGCCAGCCTGGGCATCGAGGACAACGGCGCGTCAAATCCCAATCTGTATCAAACCACCGTGAACCTGGCCGCACTTGGACTGACGCAGCCTGTGGCCTCCATCACATTTTCCAATCCAGCCACGGCAGGTGCGACGCAGAACACGGCTGTTTTCGCCGTGAGCGGAATGCCGCGCAGCATTCCGGTGGCAGCACCGACGAGCCTCGTCGCTGTGACCGGAACCAACGCGACCGTTCGCCTGACCTGGACGGGTTCGGCGGGCGCGACGAATTACAACATCAAGCGTTCGCCAATCAGCGGCAGCGGCTACACGACCGTCGGCGGCACGACGGGAACGAATTTCACGGACAGCGGGCTGGCGAACGGTTCGACATATTATTATGTCGTGTCCGCCGTCGGCACGGCGAACGAAAGTGCCAATTCAACGGAAGTCAGCGCGATGCCCGGCTCTTACCGTGGCTGGAGCTTTGGCGTGAATCCAGTTGCCTACTGGCCATTGAGCGAGACGATCGGGCCGGCGGCCAATGAACTCGTGCGCGGGAGCAACGGCGTGTTCGCCGGCGGCTACTCCCTCGGGTTCAGTGGTGTGGTCGGCGCCGGTTTTGGCACGCCGCATCGCGCGGCGCACTTCGACGGGGCTTCGGGCTATACGCTGTTGCCGCGCTTAATCGGCTCCACGAATTTCTCAGTGGTATTCTGGGTGCAGACCTCGGCGACGGGGGGCACGCCAAATTGGTACAATGGCAACGGTCTGGTCGACGGCGAGGTGTCTGGGACTACCGGTGATTTTGGCGTCGCCTTGGTCGGGGCCAAAGTGGGTTTCGGCGTGGGCAATCCGGACTACACGCTTGCCTCGGTCAAATCCATCAACAACGGCCTCTGGCATCAGGTCGCCGTCACGCGCGATTCCGGGAGCGGCGGGATGAATATCTATGTGGATGGGGCGTTTGACATCTCCGGCATCGGTCCCACAGGACCGAAAACCAACTCGCCCGGCCTGCGCATCGGCAGCCTGCAGACAGGAACGGGTTTTCTCAACGGCAGCATTTCTGACGTGGCCATGTACGATCAGGTGTTGACGTCGAATCAGGTGGCGACGATCTACAGCGCGGCAACCGGCTTGTTTTACGGCGTAACACTGACCAACCGGTTAAGTGCTGGAAACCTGGTGCTCACCTGGCCCGGCAATGGCAAGCTGCTTGAAGCGACCAATCTTTCTGGTCCTTGGACGACAAATGCTGCGGCATCACCAGCTACCGTGGTTCCGAGCCAGTCCCAGAAATTTTACCGCATTCGGACGCAATTAGAATCGGATTGACCTCGGCAACGCCCCTGCGTCTCATCATCGCCCTGTGAAACCACTTAGTTCGCACACCTGCAAATTGACCGACGCCCAAGCCGAAGTGCTGCGGGCGTTCATGGTCGAGCGCAATTACAAGTTTCGCGAAGTGGCGTACGCGCGGTTTGCCGGCGAGAAGGATAAGACAAACCTGGTGTTTTACGAGAGTGGCAAGCTGGTGGTGCAAGGGAAGGGGACGCAGGAGTTCATCGAGTTTGTGCTGGAGCCGGAAATCTTGAAGGAGGCGCGGCTGGGCTACGAGGCGCTTTTAAATCCTGAACTGATTTTACCGCGTTTGGGCGTGGACGAAAGCGGCAAGGGTGATTTTTTCGGGCCGTTGTGTGTGGCGGGCGTTTACGTGAATGAGAAAGTGGTGAACGCTTGGACGGATGCGGGTGTGCGCGATTCCAAAAACATTTCGAGCGATAAGAAAATCGCGGAGCTGGCCGAACTGATTAAAGAAACGCCGGGCTGTGTGACGAGTGTGGTGCCGATTGGCAACGATGCTTACAACCGGCTTTACACGAAGATGCGGAGCGTGAACACCCTGCTGGCGTGGGGCCATGCGCGGGTGATTGAAAATTTGATGGGCCAACGGCAGCGCATGAATCCGCCGCCGGTGCGCGCGATCAGCGACCAGTTCGCGTCGTCGAAAGACACGGTCGGGAAGGCGTTGATGAGCCTGGGGCGCGAGATCGAACTCGTGCAACGGCACAAGGCGGAATCCGATCTGGCGGTGGCGGCGGCCTCGATTCTGGCGCGGCATGAATTCGTGACGCGGCTGGCGGGGCTGGAAAAACAATTTCAGTTGAAGCTGCCCAAAGGCGCGTCGGCGACGGTGGACGCTGCGGCCAAGGAATTCATCACCAGGCACGGCGTGGAGAATTTGCCGACGGTGGCGAAGATGCACTTCCGAACCGCCCTGCGTGCGCAAGGTTTGCCCGAGCCGCCGAAGACGGAGTGGCGGCGCGACAAATCCCAGCAGCCTTCTACGAAGCCTGAAGTGCCCTGATCGTCGCTTCCAGACTCGCCACGTCGGCCACGTTCAACATCTGCGCGGACTTATCAATCCGCTTCATGAAGCCGCTCAACGCCGCGCCCGGCCCCAGCTCGATGAAGCGCGTGAAACCCTGGGCGAGCAGCAATCGAATGGAAGCTTCCCACAGCACCGACGAGGTGACTTGCTCGACGAGCCGCGCGCTGATTTCGCCGGGCGTGGTGTGTGGCTGGGCGGTGACGTTGGAAATCACCGGCACGGACGGCGACGCGATTTTTACCTTCGCTAATTCCGCCTGCAACTTCGGCTGCGCGCCTGCCATGAGCGGCGAGTGGTACGCACCGGCGACCGGCAGCGGGATGGCTTTGCGCGCGCCTTTGGCTTTCGCGAGATCGCAGGCCGCCATGATTTTTTCCTCCTCGCCGGAGATCACGAGTTGGCCGGGGCAGTTCAAATTTGCCAGCACCACGCCGGCCAG
>JANYDP010000432.1 GCA_025363535.1 Verrucomicrobiota bacterium
GGGCAGTTCGCCGAGCCAGAAGTAGCCGGTGTCGAAATTATTCTCGACGATGGCGACGAGCTTGTGCGGCAGCAGGTGCGGCGCGTTTTGATTCCACCAGCCAGCCAGCGGAAAAAGCGGCGGGGCGAAATTATCCAGCGAGATTTGAAACGCGTTGCCCACGACGCCGACCAGCGGACGATGCATCGTCTGCCCGGCGGGCTCCAAGGTGGAACCCGACCAGTCGCCACAGTTTTTGAAATTAAGCACCGCTGTGGGGAGAAAGGAAACCACTGCCGCGACGCAGATCGCCAACGTGCTGACCACACATCGCCGCCAGAGCAGGGGAACCAGCGGGAAAATCAAAACGGCCCACGGCAACAGCAGCGGGATGTTCGTCGCCTTTGCGCCGGTCAGCAACGCAGCGGCCAGCACTGAATACCACAAGTCCGAAACTTGCCGAGTCGCCCACGCGCGCAATCCAAACGCCACCGCCGCCAGCGCGAAGGTGGTGGGAAATGTGTCGTTGCCCGCGCTGCCGGCTTGGAGCAGAAAACTGTAGCCCGTCGGCAGCAGCCACATCCAGTGCCACGCGGCCCGCGTGCGCACGCCGAGCCGGACGCACACGGTGAACAGCAGGCCGGGCAGCATCACGAACGGGAGAAAGTTCAGCAGAAATAAACCGCGATCCGAGTGGGTGAACAGCACCAGCGGCGTGGCGAGCCATTCGATGCCGCACGCGCGGTCGTTCAGCCGCCAGTCGGGCGTGTGAATCCAAAACCAGCCGTCATGGGCCAGCCAGTTTAGCAGGCGCGGAAGTCGGTAGGTGAACGCGGTGTGGTTGGTGGGCGGATACAAAACTCCGCCGAGCAGGATCAGCAGCGTCAGCACTGCAAAGGCTGCTGGCAGTGGGCGACGAAAGCGGCGCTGGATTTTTTTCCAGCCGTCACCGCGCGGGGGATTTTTTTGAACGCAGGTTTTCCGAACCAGCAAAACGCCAATGGCCGCCAGGCCAAAAAAAACCAAGTAGCCCGCGCGGTTCAACTGGCCGAGCGCGGACAGACTCCAGCCTGCAAGACTGGTCAGCATTGACAGCCCGATCCAGAATTTTACCGGTCGGAGAAATTCCATGGTGGGGAAATCATTTCACCGCGCGGTTGCACTTGATCCCCGGGGCGTTTTTTAGAAATGCGCCACGACCTCGATCTCCACGTTCGCACCCTTGGGCAACGCGGCGACCTGGATCGTGGAGCGGGCGGGAAAATCGTGGGTGAAATACTTCGCATACACTTCGTTCATCCCGGCGAAGTCGGCGAGGTTTGTCAGGAACACCGTGCTCTTCACCACGTTGGCGAAGGTCAGCTGCTGGTCATCGAGAATCGCCTTCACATTTTCCAGCACGCGCTCGGTCTGGGCTTTGATGTCGCCCGCGATCAGGTTGCCGTCCGCCGGGTTGATGGGGATCTGGCCGGCGCAAAACAGCAGGTCGCCGATGCGGACACCGTGGTTGTAAGGGCCGACGGCGGCGGGTGATTTGGCGGGCTTGATGATGGTTTTAGTTGGCATGGTCAGTTTTAATTTTTGTTGGCGAAGGTTAATCGCGCAGACACACTAGCGTCAAGCGGCACGGATAAGTGACTCCAGCCTTGGGCGGCATTCACAAAGATTCGCGATGGGTTGGCAAGGCATTCGCTAATGAACTGACCCCGGATGTTCGCCTCCGGTGTTCAGTTCTGGTTGGCAGCAAATTAAACCAGCGAAAGCCCGGCCTGACTGTGGTTTATGGTTTTGGCGCAGGGCGAACAGGTTTATGAGTGGATTGGTGGAAATTAGCCTGCCAGTCCAAAAAGTTACTGATTGATATGCTGAAAGATTATCAGGTCAATGCTGGGTTCGATGAAATGCTCGACGCCAAAACCGGCGTCCGGTCGCACTACGAGGGATTTCATCGCCTGTTCAACGAGCTGACGCGCGCCGAGTTCGAGGCCAAGCGCCAGGCGGTGGACACCGCGTTTCTCCGGCAGGGCGTCACGTTCAACGTCTATGGCGACGCGGCCGGCACGGAAAAGGTGTTTCCGTTCGATCTGCTGCCGCGCATCATTCCGGCGCGGGAATGGGAGGTTCTCGAACGCGGCCTCGCGCAGCGCATCACGGCGCTGAATCTTTTCCTGCACGACGTTTATCACGACCAGAAAATTTTGAAGGATGGTGTCATCCCGGAATTTTACGTCCTGTCCGCGCGGCATTTCCGGCGCGAGTTCGTGAACTTCGAGGTGCCCAAAGGGATTTACATCCATGTCTGCGGCACCGACCTGATCCGCGACAAGGACGGCAACTATCTTGTGCTGGAGGACAACGGCCGCTGTCCGTCGGGCGTGAGCTACGTGCTGGAAAACCGGCGCGCGCTCAAGCGGGCGTTTCCGCAGATCTTTGAAAACATCAGCGTGCGGCCCGTGGAGAATTATCCGCAGGAACTTTTGAAGTCGCTCAAATACATCGCGCCCGCCGGCGTGGCCGATCCGACGGTGGTGGTGCTGACGCCCGGTGCCTACAACAGCGCGTATTTTGAGCACACCTATCTCGCGCGGCAGATGGGCATCGAGATTGTTGAAGGCCGTGATCTGTTTGTCCGCGACTCGCGCGTGTTCATGCGCACGACCAAAGGCCCGCAACCGGTGCATGTCATTTACCGGCGCATTGACGACGACTTCATTGATCCCACGGTGTTTCGTCGCGACTCAATGCTGGGGGTGCCGGGGTTGGTTCACGCCTATCGCGCGGGGAATGTTTCCCTGGCCAATTCCATCGGCACCGGCCTCGCCGACGACAAGGTGATGTATTACTTCGTGCCGCGCATGATCAAATATTATCTCGATCAGGAGCCGATCCTGCCGAACGTGCCGACCTATCTCGCCAGCGAGGAAAAAGACCTCAAATACATTTTGGAAAACCTTCCGAGTCTCGTCGTCAAAGCCGCGAATGAGTCCGGCGGCTACGGCATGTTGATGGGGCCGAAGGCTTCCAAGGAGGAGATCGAAAAATTCCGCGCCCTCATCCTCGCCGACCCGCGCAACTACATCGCCCAGCCGATGATTTTTCTGTCGCAGCATCCGACCTTCTGTGACGACACCTTTGACGGCCGCCATGTGGACTTGCGCCCGTTCATTCTTTCCGGCGAGCGCACCAGCATCATCCCGGGCGGCCTCACGCGGGTCGCGCTGCGCAAAGGCTCGCTCGTGGTCAACTCCTCGCAAGGCGGAGGCAGCAAGGACACCTGGGTGCTTTATGGAGATGAATGAAGAATTTATGATTTGCGATTTACAATTTACGATTGCGGAAAACATATCCTGCCGTTTTGAGTTCGCCCAGACGCGCTGCAAATCATCAATCATCCATCATCCATCATAAATGTTATCCCGCGTCGCCAACTCCCTCTACTGGATGTCCCGCTACATTGAGCGCGCCGAAAACCTCGCGCGCATCGTGGACGTCAACCTGCAACTGCTCCTCGACATCCGCCACCTGGACGAGCAAAGCCTCGTCTCCTACTGGCAGCCCATTGTTCAGGCGACCGGCGACGAGGAGGCGTTTTTTAGACTGCATCCCCAGGCGACCAGCCACGCGGTCACGGAGTTTCTCGTGTTCCAGATGGAGAACCCCAACTCCATCGTGCAATCCATCTGCTCCGCGCGCGAAAACGCCCGCATGGTGCGCGACCAGATCACGCTGGAACTGTGGGAGGAAATCAACCGGCTTTACTGGTTCGTCAAAACGCCCACCGCGCGGCAGGTCTGGAAGGACAGTCCCGGCGAATTTTTCCAGCAGGTCAAAGCCGCCTCGCTCCTCATCGTCGGGCTGACCGACGCCACGTCCATTCACAACGAAGGCTGGTGGTTCGCGCGGGTGGGCAAATTGATCGAGCGGGCGGACAAAACCTCGCGCATCCTCGACCTGCGCTACAAGTCGCTGCCGGAAAAAGGCACGCCCAAGATCATCAACCAGACGGACGTCCTCGAATGGTCGGCCATCCTCCGTTCCTGCAGCGCGTGGGATGCCTACAAGTCCATCCACGGCGCGGAGGTCAGCCCGCGCCTCGTGGCCGAATTCCTGTTGTTGAACGAGGATTTTCCGCGCTCCGTCCGTTTTTGCATCAGTGAACTCAATGTCGCCCTGCGGCGGATCTCCGGCGTGGCCGAAGGCAAGTTTTGTAACGACGCGGAAAAGCTCTCCGGCCGGCTCGTGGCGGAATTGCAGTTCAGCACCATTGACGAAATCTTTGAGACGGGCCTGCATGACTACCTGGACTTGCTGCAGTTGAAGTTCAACAACATCGGGGCGGCGATGTTCAACACCTATATTTTCCAGCCGTTCAGTACGCTCGAAGAGGAGATCATGGTGCAGCAGGAAGAGCAGCAGCAACAAGCAAAGTATGAAGGCAGAATTATGAATGGTAAAACTTCAAGCGCACCAACCGGTGTTTTCATAATTCATCCTTCATAATTCATCCTTTCACCCAATGTCCATCCACGTCGCGCTCCACCACAAGACGCATTACAAATACGACCGCCTCGTCACGCTTGGTCCGCAGACCGTGCGGCTGCGCCCGGCGCCGCACGCACGCACGCGCATCTTGAGCTACTCGCTCAAGATCAAACCGGAAAAGCATTACATCAATTGGCAGCAGGATCCGCAGTCGAACTACGCCGCGCGCATTGTTTTTGAAAAACCTACACGCGAATTTTGCGTCGAGGTGGACCTCGTCGCCGAAATGTCGGTGCTGAATCCGTTCGACTATTTTCTCGAACCGCAGGCGGAGAAATTTCCATTCGCCTACGACCCCGCGCTCAACCACGAACTCGCGCCGTTCCAACGCAAATGCTGGCTGACAAATAATTTTTCAAAATATCTGACGGAGCTGCGCCGCGACCTGATCGGCGAAGTCAAGCGGCGCACCAAACAAGAGCGGCTGGAAATGCCGGACAGCGAAAAGCGGGCGACAAATGATTTCATTGTCGCCATCAACCAGCGGCTGTGGAAGGACATCAAATACACCATCCGTTTGGAACCCGGCGTGCAGACGCCGGAAGAAACGCTCACGAAGATGAGCGGTTCGTGCCGCGATTCCGCGTGGCTGCTCGTGCAACTCATGCGTCACTTCGGCCTCGCGGCGAGGTTCGTCAGTGGCTACTTGATTCAGCTCAAGCCGGACGTGAAATCTCTCGACGGCCCGAGCGGCGCGGAAAAAGATTTCACCGACCTCCACGCGTGGACGGAAGTTTATCTGCCCGGCGCCGGCTGGATTGGTCTGGATCCCACTTCCGGCCTGCTCGCCGGTGAAGGTCACATTCCGCTCGCCAGCACGCCCGATCCTTCGAGTGCCGCGCCGATTTCCGGCGGCGTGGACGAATGCGAAACCGAGTTCGAGTTCGACATGACCGTGAAGCGCGTCTATGAATCGCCGCGCGTCACGAAGCCATACACCGAGGAACAGTGGACAGACATCGAGAAACTCGGTCATGCGATTGACGTGGATTTGAAAAAAGGTGACGTGCGCCTGACGATGGGCGGCGAGCCGACGTTTGTTTCCGTGGACAATCCCGACGGGCCGGAATGGAATTTCACCGCGATGTCGCACGAGAAGCGTGTTCTCTCCGGCCAACTGATCCGGCGGCTGCGCGATAAATTCGCGCCCGGCGCGCTGCTGCATTACGGCCAGGGCAAATGGTATCCGGGCGAACCGCTGCCGCGCTACGCGCTCGGCGCGTATTGGCGCAAGGACGGCGTGCCGATCTGGAAGGACGATTCGCTCATCGCCGACGAATCAAAAAATTACGGCCACGGCGCGAAGGAAGCGAAGGAACTCGCGTCGCGGCTTGCGAAAACCATCGGCGTTGATCCGAAGCACTTGATTCCCGCCTACGAAGACGCGTTTTATTATTCGTGGAAAGAGCGGCGTTTTCCGTCGAACGTCACGCCGGAAAAATCCAATCTCAAGGACAAGCTGGAGCGCGACCGCATCGCGCGGATTTTTCAGCGGGGTCTCGGCTCGGTGGTCGGCTACACTCTGCCGATCAAGCGCGCGTCGTTTGGCCAGAAGCACGGCTGGATGTCCGGCTCGCTGTTTTTGCGCGATGACGACACGCTGTGGTTGATTCCCGGCGATTCCTCGATGGGCCTGCGTTTGCCGCTCGATTCTGTGCCGTGGGTGGCGGAAAAAGATTTTCCGTGGTTGCGGACGCAAGACCCGTCCGATCCAAATTTGCCGCCGTTGCCAAAAGAATTTCCCTATCGGCAACAAATCGTGGACCGCCGTCCCGCACCGATTCCTTCCGGTTACGGGCCGGGCCAGCGCGCGCAACAACTGGAAGATCCAAACCGCCGTCCCGCGCCGGGCGAATCCGCACCGTGGATTATTCGCACGGCGCTTTGCGTCGAGCCGCGCGACGGACGACTGCACATTTTCATGCCGCCCGTCGAACGCGTGGAAGATTATCTCGACCTCATCGCGGGCATCGAAACGACCGCGCACGAAACCGGTTTGCCCGTCGTCATCGAAGGCGAAACGCCGCCGCGCGATCCGCGCATCAACAAGCTCGGCGTCACGCCCGATCCCGGCGTGATCGAGGTCAACATGCACCCGAGCAAAACTTGGGACGAACTGGTCGAGCGCACCACGACGCTTTACGAAGAGGCGCGGCAGACACGGCTCGGCACGGAAAAATTCAT
>JANYDP010000519.1 GCA_025363535.1 Verrucomicrobiota bacterium
CGACGCGCTCGATGCGCTGGCGCACGCGGCGAAACTGGATCCGAAGAACGCGGAGGTGCAGAACCACCTCGGCCTGGTGTTGAGCCAGAAAGGTCTGCGCAAGGAGGCGGAAACGGCGTTGCGCCGTTCGGTGGAGCTGGATCCGAACTACGCCAGTGCGCACAACAATCTCGCCGTGGTGTATCTGACGCAGCGTCCGCCGGCCCCGGCGCTCGCCCGCTGGCATTATCAAAAGGCCCGCGACCTCGGCATGCCCGCCAATCCGCAGTTGGAAAAGTTGCTGGAGGGCGGAGCGGGGCAGCCCTGATCCGGGCGAAGGCTTCGATCAACTTTGGCGTGAGCTTTCCCCGGCAACGCTGAAATTTAATGATGGCAAACGCCGCCGCCGGGTCTATGCTTTCGTCATTCAACAACTCACGCGCCACCGGAAGTGTGTGCCATCGGATGCAGTGATCGGAACCAACCGCGCAACTCCGGCTCTGCGCCAGACCTGGATCAACCTATGAGGAAAATGCGAGCTAGCACTAAAAAGACCGGGCCGCCGCCCGCCGGGAAAAAAATCCGGAGCCACCGCTTCGGGCAGGATTCATCCCGTCATCATCTACCCCTTCCGGCAGCCGAAAGATTATTCCGATCTGGAGGCGTTGTATCAACTAGTCGCCCGGCTGGACGCCGACCGGGAGCATTACGCGCGGCCGATCACCGTCATGGATCGCAAGACGTATTGCGCCCTGGAGCGGAACGCCGCCTTCCAAAATTTCCGCAAAAACACCGTCGCCCGGCACTCGGACATTCTGGATGCCTGGTGCGTGGATACCTGCCAGATGTGGTACTCCGGACTGGGCCAGGCGTTCGAGGCTGGCGCGCCGGACGATGTCTATTGGCTGATCCCCGGCGACTTTAATTATGGCACGAAAGTCGGCCACGAAGTGCTGGGCCGGCTGCACGATCTGCCGGAAATCGTGCTCGAATTAAACCAGGATCTGTGCATCGGCGAGATCGCCACCGACCACAGCAACTCCAAACAGCAAATAGACACCTACGGCACCTTCGCGCTGCTCTACAGTTGGTTTCCCGTCGAGGCGCAGGAAATCCGGCAGTTCACCGAACGGCCGCGCTCCGAGTTCTTCGCCATCCGCCACAATTTTTTGCGCGAGGTTCTGACCCAGCGCTGGTACGCCTACGAACAGACGGTGGTCATGCTGCTGCAGGCCGTCTGCACGCAGAAACGGATCAGCCGGTTTTTTGTCGGCAACATTTCCGACCTGCCGGAGGGCCGCGAATCCTTCGCCTCGGCCGTGCAGCAGGTGGAGCGCACCGAGCGCGTCCTCAAGGCCTTCTGGGGGGAGCGCAACCACTCCAAGCCTGGCTGGATTGAAGACTATCGCACGCTCGAAATCCAATCGGAACAGGTGTTGCGCACGGCACTGACCATTCTCCACAATCTGCTCGCCCTATGAATGTTTACGGCAAACCCATGCAGGCGGTGAATTTTATCTGTTCAGCCACCGAGGCCCAGTCGGTCAGTCTCGTCGGCGATTTCAACGATTGGAATCCGCGCGCCAATCTGATGAAGCAATTGGATGACAAAGCCTGGACCATCCGGGTGGAAGTCAAACACGGGCACCATCGCTACGCCTTCATGGTGGATGAAGTGCTGACGCTTGATCCGCGCGCCATGGGCATCACGCGCAACGACAAGGGCGAACGCGTCTCCCTGGTGGCCGTCAGCTAGCCGCAGATCCTTTCACATCCTCGGCCCCCACCTCGAAGCCGATGGAAAAAAAAGACGCTCCGATTGGAGCGTCTTGAATAAGATTCCGGCCAAAGACTTGCAGCGATTACTTCTTCGGCTCGTCTTTTTTCACCTCGGGCGCGGCCAGCTCTGGCGGAGCCCCGACGTTCAGCTGGGCCAGCACCGCATCCGTAATGTCGCTCTCGCCGCTGGTGAAGAGGACGGCGTCGGCGTCCAGCACCAGCGTGTAGCCGCCGGCCTTGGCCTTGCCGGCGACGGCGAGCTTGATTTCGTCGAGCAGATTCTTGGTCTTGCGGTTTTTTTCCTCCTGGAGGATGGCCCCGGCCTGGCGCTGGAACTGGGCGGCGTTGGCTTCAATGTCCTTCATGTCCTTGAGCTTGCCCTCGGCGTCCCGCTTGCGCTTGTCGCGCTCGTCGGCGGAGACGGCCTGGTCGCTCGCGCTGGCGGAGAGCTTTTGATATTCCTCCTTGGCCTTGTTCCAACTGTCGGACATCTCGGTCTCGGATTTTTTCAATTCGGTCTGGCGGTCTTTCAGCGCGGCGTCGGCCTGCTTGGTTTTCCAGTAGCCGTCAAAGGCCTTGGCCAGGCTCAGGGTGGCGATCTTCGGTTCGGCGAAAGCCGTGGCGTTTACCAGCGAACACACCAGACAACCGAGTCCGATTTTTTTCAGCATCATTTTCATAAATTCAGGAAACCAAATTTTTCACACAAGGCCAGCCGGAATTTCCCCTGGCCGGACTATTCCCTCCCAACAGACAGGGAATCGCCGCTTGCGTTCATTCTTTTTAAGGCGTCGCCAGCGTGGGTTGGGCGACTTCGCGCAACCGGAAGTAGCCGCTGGGATTGGTGGCAGGCAGGGTGACGGAGCGCCAGCCATCTTGCAAACTCGGCAATAGGCTGACCGGTTGCCAGTTGGTCGGAGCGAGTTGCGGGCTGGACTCCAGCGTCAGGACGGGATCAGTGTCCGGCCAAACTAGGGTGACTTGGCCGCCGGCCTGGGTGATGCGCAGTTCGGGGCTGGGGGCGTGCGTCAAAGTACGGTGCTGGAAAGCCGGAAAGTTCGCAGCGAGGCTGATGGCCAAAATGAAAACGTCGTTCGTGTTCAGCGGATTGGCGGAGCGCGCCTGGAGCGCGGCCACGGACGGGAAATTGGTGGAGGTGGTGACGCCGGCGATGTAGAGAGTGGTCTGGGTCGGATCAAGGGCGAGGCCGTGGGCGACATCGTTGCCGTCGCCGCCAAACAGGGCGGCGTAGGTGAAGGCGGAAGCGTCCGCATTCAGCACGGCGACGAAAACATTATTCGTGTTGGCCTTGGTTTTTTTGGCGGTGCGGCTGGAGGCGTCGAGGATGTTCGCGCCGGTGTCATAATTGGTCAGGAAGATGTGGTTGGTCGTGATGACTCCGAGGTTGGTTTTGAACGTATAAAAATTGGTGGCCACGTACACATCGAACAGATTTGTCGAAGAGGTGAATCCGGTGAGGATGGCGTTGCCGCTGCTGTCCACGGCCAGCCCCGTGGGTTCGTCCGTGGTCCGGCCGCCGAAGACGACGGAATATCCGAAATTGTTGGTGGGGAAACTGCCATTGGCGGAGATTCGCGCAAACTTTGTGACAAAGATGTCTGCGAATCCATTGGTCTGCGGGTTGGTCCACGCACGGGTGTTGGTGATGACCGTGGACACCGGGAAGTTCGTCGAAAAAGTGTAACCGGTAATATAAACGCGGTCGCCTGTGTTCGCCTGATCCAAGGCCAGGCGCAGTCCCACGTCCGAGTTCTCGCCGCCGAGATAGGTGGAATAAGCAAGGGCATTGCCGTTGGTGGAAATCTCCGTGAAGAAAGCATCGAAGAAGCTGGTGCGATTGGTGGAGCCGTTCAGTTGGGTGTGGTGGGTGTTGAAGGTTGGATAATTAGTGGAGAGCGTGTAGCCGGTCAGGTAGGCGCGACCCGCGTTATCCACGGCGATGCTGTAGGCGCTCTCCTGATTCGTGCCGCCAAGGTAGGTGGAATAAACGAGATTCGTTCCCAGCGGTCCGACCTCGGTTACAAAGATGTCCCGCACGCCGCCGAAATGGTTTTGCACCACGCGCGTCGCCCCACCGAGGAAGTTGGTGACGACGGGAAAATTGGTGGACTCGGTGAAGCCGGTGACAAAGGCGTTGCCATCGTGAATCGCAATGGCGTTGCCAGCATCGCGTTCCCCGCCGCCGAGGTACGTCGAGTAAACCAGATTCGTTCCCGCCGGGCCGAGCTTCGTGACGAAGGCGTCCACGCGGTACGTGCCGAGGGCGGTGTTGTTGCGGCCGCTGAGTTTGGTGAAGACAGCGTTGGTCGTGGTTGGAAAATTCGGCGAGTCAGTGAAGCCAGTTACGTACGCATTGCCTTCCGCATCCGCCGCAATGCCGCGCGCGGACTCCTGGCCTTTGCCGCCGAGATAAGTCAGGTAGGCGAGGGTGAGCGGTGAGCGCGTATTTCCAGGAGTCGGCAAAAACTTGGCCACGAAAGCATCACCGTATTGCCCGCTGCCCTGGGTGCCGGCGTAGTTGGTGCGAAAGGCGGGCGAGGTGACATTCGTCCGCAGGTCGGTGGAAAACGTGTCGCCGCAAACATAAACATTTCCGTTCGGATCCGTGGTGATGTCCCAACCGTTGTCGCCGCGTTTGCCGCCCAGGTAGCTGGAAAAACTCAGCACCGGATCAATCACGAGGGGCAACGTGCGGTCATATTCACCCAGCCTGAAGCCCGCCGTGTTTTTGCCGTTGAGCCGGTAGCCGCCGCGAATCTCACGGCGCACGCCGTTGACCGTCTGGTAAATCACCGGCGCATGTTCGCGAATTTCCTCCCCGCCGATCTTCAAAACCAGATTGCCAGCGGCATCCAGCCGCACCCGGTCGGCCCCCGTGATGTTCAAGGCGATCTGCCGGGGATCCGCGCCAGGTTGCAACAGAAAGTCATACTCCAGCCGGGCGGCGCGATCGGGATAATAAACCACGTCAATGCCCGGATAAACCTGCGTCAACTGTACGCGGGCAAACAAGGGGACGCCCGTCTGCCATTGCGCCGCCGAGGCGCCGATAAAATAATTGGCCCGGCCCGGCAGTTCGTCGAGGCCGGCAATGTCTGCGTGCGCAGTGGCACCCACCAGTGTCAGGCGGACGTTGCGAATTTT
Source organism: Verrucomicrobiota bacterium (assembly GCA_025363535.1). Lineage (GTDB taxonomy): Bacteria > Verrucomicrobiota > Verrucomicrobiia > Limisphaerales > CAIQOK01 > CAIQOK01. The sequence continues at coordinate 4,924 of JANYDP010000519.1, forward strand.
GCCCGCGTGACTGACGCGCAGCGTGGCTGCGGTCGGCGACAGGTACACGGTGCAGTCTTTGCCCCGCGCAATGAAGCGGGCGTCTGAGTCGGTCTGGCCGCAGTTGGCTTCAAAATAGAGCGGGGCTTCCGCCAGTCCGCGCGGCTCCATGGCGGGGAATGAATCCGGCCCCAGCGCGCGCGCGTTGGTCAGGCCCAGGCCACCGACCAACGCGGCAAGCAATGAAAGTGAAATTTTTTTCATCTTAAAAAGGACGGTCAAAGCCGACGCTGAATTGGAAACGGGGTTTTCCGCTGCTGAACGCGTCGTGGTGAATGGGAATGCCGTAGTCGAGCCGCAACGGCGTGCCGGACGCACCGCCGAGCGGAAGGTTCAGCCGCAGGCCGATGCCCCAGTTGTCGCTGTAACTGGAAAAATCGTAGGAGTACGAGCGGGCCATCACGTTGCCAACATCGTAAAACGCCGCGAGCCGCAGGCGTTCAACGATGGGGATGCTGTATTCAATCGAGCCGAACCAGTAGGTGTTGCCGCCGATGGGTTCGAGCGAACCGGAACCGGCTTCGCGCGGGCTGATGTCGTCAAACTGAAAACCGCGCAACGAATTCAATCCGCCGAGATACCAGCGTTGATAGAAGGGGACTTGTTTGGTGGAGCCGTACGATTCCGCGACGCCCGTGCCGCCGAGAATTTCCAGCACATGGCCGGTGGCGAGGCCTTTGAAGTACCAGTGCGATTTGAGTTCGAGCCGGTAATAATCTTTCTCGCCGCCAAAGGGTCCGGCCAGTTCAGCGGTCAGCGTGGTCTGCTGGCCTTTGTTCGGCAGAAAACCCGCGCCGCGCGTGTCCCAGGTGATGGACACGTCCAATTTTGAAATCAGCGCGTTGCCGCGTTCAGCCGAGAGGGTATTCGGAATATAGACCGAACCGGCGGGCGGATCCGGCGGCGGTGTCCCGGGTGGCAGGGCCGGCTCGGGCACGGCATTGTTGTTAAACTTGATCCCCACTTGCTGCAAGGTGTAGCCGATGCCGCCAATGAGAAAGTCGCTGCCCAGCGCGCGTCTCAGGCCGAGGCGGCCGCCGATCAACGTTTCGCGGAAGAGATTATTCGGACTGAGATAATCAAGTTCGCGGTAGTAAAGGTTGACATCGAGGTTCAGCTTCCGCTCCAGAAACCACGGCTCGATGAACTCGGTTTCAAAATCCTTGCGCTGCGTGCCGTACTGGATGCGCAGGCGGAATTTCTGGCCGGCCCCGGTGAAGGTGGGCGGATGGAACAGATCGAAGTTGCCTTGATACACTTCCGCATACCCCACGAGCGAATCCACCGAGCTGAAGCCCGCGCCCACGGTCATGTTGCCGGTTTGTTTTTCCTCGACGCCCACGATGAGGTTTTTCCGGTTGGGCACGTCGGTCGGCTCTGGCCGGGCATCCACCTTGCCGAAATAATCCAAACCTTCGATGCGCAGCTTGCTGTTGTTGACGCGCACCATGTCGAACACGTCGCCGGGCGCGACGGACAATTCCCGGCGGATGACGCGATCCTTGGTTTTGACGTTGCCGCGAATTTCGATTTTCTCGATGAAGGATTTCTGGCCCTCGTCAATTTTGAACTCCAGATCCATCGTGCCACGTTCCGTGTTGGGCACCTTGTTGACGATCAGATTGCGCGAGCCAGGCGTGACGTCAATGTAGCCTTTGGCCCCGTAAAAATCCTTGATTGCGGCGGTGTCCTTGGCCAGGCCGTCCGGGGTGAAGGTGTCGCCGAGATCCATCTCCAGGCCGTTCGGCCCGAGCTTGATTTTCTTCAGCGCGTTGCCGGGATGCGCGAGGCGGTTGGCCTGAGCGATGTCGGCGGCGCTGAACAAAACGTTGCCGGTGTATTTGATGGCACCCACTTTGTACAGGCTGCCTTCAAACACATTGAACCGCACGACCATCGTCTTGGGAGTGGGATGCGCCAGTTCCACTTCCTTGATTTCAAAATCAATGTAGCCTTGTTCGTGGTAAAACTGGGTCAACTTTTCCTTGTCGTCGTCAAACTCGTCCTGCTTGAAGCTGCCGCTGCCGGTGAGCCAGGAAAACATCCAATGCCGGCTGGTCTTGAGCAGGCCGCGCAACTTGCGTTCGGTGAAGGCATGTGTGCCGATGAACTGCACGTCGATGATTTTTACCTTGATGCTTTCCGTGATGGCAATCGTGGCCGAGCCGCGTCCAGCCTGCTCGTCAATGCTGGGAATGTAGGTGACCTTCGTGCCGGGGTAGCCCGACTTCTCGTACATCTTCTGGATTTCCTGGCAGTCGGTGAACAGCTTCCGGTCATTGAGCGGCTCGCCAATCTTCGAGGTCAATTTTTTTTGCAGCTTGAAGGCGTCATATTTTTTGTTGCCGGTGAATTTTATTTCCGTCAGACGCGGGTTGCCTTGGACGAGATAGGTCAACACCACGCCGCTGGGCGTGGTCTCGTCCGTGACCTGGAGATTGTAGAACTGGCCGGTGAGGTAAAGATTACGGACATCATCGTCCACGGCCACGCGCGCGTAGGGATCGCCGACCTTGACGCGGATGTTGGCGGTGATCAGGTCATCGCTGACGGCGGCGGGGCCGATGTGCTTGATGATGATTTTGGTGACCGGTGGGGCCGTCTGCCCGTGTGCCTGCGGCAGGCAGGCGATGAGAATGAGCAGCGCGCAGAGGCGAAGGGTGAATTTCATCAGGTTCAATGGGACGCGTCGTCGTCGCTTATTTTGGCTGCGCTTTCAAATCGGGTATAGGACTTCAAAAAAGTCAGGTTCACATCGCCGGTCGGGCCGTTGCGCTGCTTGGCGATCAACAGGTTTACTGGCACGGCATCGTTGTCTTCGCCCGTGGGCGCGCCGCCGTCTTCATCATCCCCGCTGGTGGGCTTGTAGAGCAGCGCAATCACATCGGCGTCCTGCTCAATCGAGCCGGATTCGCGCAAATCGGACATCTGCGGCTTCCGCTTCTTGTCCTTTTCGACCTCGCGATTCAACTGGCTTAGAACGATGACGGGAACCTTGAGTTCCTTCGCCAGCGACTTGATGCCACTCGAAATATCCGCGATTTCTTGCTGCCGGTTCTCCGCGCGGCGCGCAGTAGAATGGAGCAGTTGCAGGTAGTCAATCACGAAAAGCTTGATGCCATGCTGCTGCGCCATGCGCCGGGCCTTGGCGCGCATTTGCAAAATGGAGAGGCCGGGCGAGTCGTCAATAAACAGCGGGGCCGCCGCCAGCTTGCCCGCCGCGCCGGTGAGCTTGGGAAAATCCCGCTCGGCCAAGAAGCCGTCGCGGATGTTGCGCAGGTTCACCCGCGAGCGTGAGCACAGCATACGCAAGACGAGCGACTCGGAAGTCATTTCCAGACTGAACACGCCCACGGGCAGCTTCTGGTCAATCGCCACATGCTCGGCGATGTTCATGGCGAGCGAGGTTTTGCCCATGGAAGGACGCGCGGCGATGACGACCATTTCGCCTGGATGCAGGCCGCTGGTCATCTTGTCCAGGTCGGTGAAGCCGGTGGCCACACCGGTCAACATGCCCTGGCGGTTGTGAAAATCTTCGATCTGGGTGATGGCGCTCTTGACCAGGTCCTTGATGGTCTTGGTCTCACCCTGCACGCGCGATTCGCTGATCTTGAGAATGTCGCGCTCGACCTCGTCCATCAGCATGTCCACCTCGCCCTCGAACTCGTACACGCGCCCGACGACGTCGGTGCAGGTGCTGATCATTTTCCGCAGCAGATATTTCTCCTGCACGAAATCGAGGTAGTAGCTCAGATTGGCGGCCGAAGGAACGGCATCTGGCAAAGTTTGCAAGTAGGCAATGCCGCCAACTTGTTCCAAAAGCTGTTTGTCCTTTAGTTTTTGCTGAAGCGTAATGACATCAATCGCTTCCCGCTTATCGTACATTTCCGAAAGCATGTCGAAAATGGTTTGGTGGCGAAGATCATAAAACACCTCCGTCGTGCCTTTGAATTTTTCAATGCTTACGCCCATGCATTCATTGGGGGAAAGCATGATGCAACCCAGCACGCCTTTCTCACATTCGATGGAATGGGGTGGCAAGCGGTCAAGCTTCGGACCGCTGGTAGCCTGCGATTTCCGGACACGCTTTGTTCGCTTCAAATCGGCGGCACTGGCACCTTCGCTG
>JANYDP010000534.1 GCA_025363535.1 Verrucomicrobiota bacterium
AAGTGACTGCAAACCAAAAAAACGAAACTTGCGTCCCATGCTCTGCGTGCAAACTCATAAACATTTTTCATCAACCCTATCCGTATCATGCTGGTTTTGGAAATCAGGGATTTCTATACGATGACGCTGGCAATTTGACTTTGACTTGGAGCTCTTACGATCCTGCTTACACGGCCCTAATCGGGAACAAACACCCGTGGACATTGACAGAAGAAGACCGAACCAAGTTGGAAGATCATTTGCTTCCCGCTCCGAGTGGTGGCAGATGGCGTTTTCGCAATCCCCCGAAATGTCGCTTCTGCGGTCATCCTATCGGCGACCCAATTGGTAGAAATGTTTACTACTATTTTTACGATGGAAGTATTGATGCAGATTGCACCCTCAGTAAAGGCAACGGATTAGTCGAGTATCTGCAACCGCAAGCATGAATTCTCCTGCCGCATCAGACGCAAAAAAGACCGCCGGAAAGAAATCTTCCCCGGCGTACATCGTCCTGACCGGCAATCCTAATTGCGGCAAGACGACCTTGTTCAATGCCCTCACCGGCTTGAGCGCGAAGGTCGGCAATTACGCCGGCGTCACGGTGGAACGCAAGGAAGGCAAGTTGCAGGGCGCGCCCGTTGGAGCGGACATTCGCATCTTGGATCTGCCAGGAACTTACAGCCTCAGCCCCAATTCTCTCGACGAACAGGTTTCGCGCGACGTGTTGCTGCATCGCCTGCCAGAATTGCCCGCGCCGGATTTGATCGTCATTGTCGTGGATGCGTCGAACCTGCAACGCAATCTTTACTACGCCACGCAGGTCATCGAACTCGGCCATCCCACGCTCATCGCGCTCAACATGGTGGACGTGGCTGAAAATAACGGCCACACCATTGACACCGACAAGCTCGCCGCGTCTCTCGGCGTGCCAGTGCTGCCCATCGTGGCGAGCAACGGCCGGGGCGTGCGGGAATTGCGCGAACAGATCACGACGTTTGTCCAGGTGCGTCCCGAGGTAAAGCCGCGTTTGTTCTGCCAGTTGCCCGGCCTGTTCCGCATCGAGGCGACCGGCCTGACGGAGTTGCTCGCGAAGACTTATACCGAACGCACCTTGCAGGCGACGGCGGAAGCGCTGTTATTGTTGAGCAACGAAAAGGCGCTGGCGTCGAGTACGACGCATTACCCGCAGAAAATCCAGGACGCGGTAAATGCCGCGCGCAAGCGCCTCGAAGCGCAGGGCGTGGACTGGCGGGGCGCGCCGATTGAATGGCGTTACGCGCGCGTCGCGGAAATCCAGCAGGCCGTCACCACGGAAGTCGCGCAGGAGGGTGAATCCATCAGCGACCGGCTGGATCGCGTCATCACGCACAAGGTCTGGGGCACGCTCATTTTCCTGGCGGTCATGGCGCTGATCTTCCAGAGCATTTTCAGCTTCGCGAAACTGCCGATGGAGGCTTTGCAAAACGGGGTGAGCTGGATTGGCGGCGTGGTCGCGAAAATGATTCCGCCGGGCGATTTGAATTCCCTGCTCGTGGACGGCGTGATTGCCGGGGTCGGCGCGGTTGTAGTTTTTCTGCCGCAGATTCTGCTGCTGTTTTTGTTCATCGGCTTTCTGGAAGACACGGGTTACATGTCGCGCGCGGCGTTTTTGATGGATCGGCTGATGAGCAAAGTCGGGCTGCACGGCAAGAGTTTCATTCCGATGCTGAGTTCGTTTGCGTGCGCAATTCCCGGCATCATGGCCACGCGCACGATTGAAACGCCGAAGGACCGGCTGGTGACTATTCTCGTCGCGCCGCTGATGAGTTGTTCGGCGCGGTTGCCGGTTTATACGTTGCTGATCGCGGCGTGCATTCCGGACATCAAAATCTTCGGCCTCATCAAGCTCGCCGCGTTGACGATGCTGGCGATGTATCTGCTGGGCATCGTCGTGGCGTTGGTGATGGCGTGGATATTCAAAAAGACTTTGCTCAAGGGCGAAACACCGATGCTCATCATGGAATTGCCGCCTTACAAAATGCCGCTGTTCAAAGTGGTGCTGCGACACATGTGGGAGCGCTCGCGGTTATTTCTTCGCCGCGCGGGAACGGTGATTTTGGGCATCAACATTTTGCTGTGGTTTCTGGCGACGTATCCGAAGAGCGCGGCGATTGAAAAAGATTACAGCGTGAAACGTGAATCCGTGAAACGTGAAAGCATCACAACCGCGCCACCCATCGCAGACCTGCAAGAGCGGTTGGATGAATTGAACAAACAAGAAGCCGGCGAAAAACTCCGTCACAGTTTCGCCGGCATGGCGGGCCGGGCGATTGAACCGATCATTGCGCCGCTGGGTTTCGATTGGAAGATGGGCATCGGCATCGTCGGCTCGTTTGCCGCGCGGGAAGTTTTTGTCAGCACCATGTCCACGGTCTATAACGTCGGCAACGACGATTCGGAGGCGGGCACGAGCAGTCTGGCCCAGACTTTGCGCGACCAGAAACATCCCGACGGCACGCCGGTTTATACGACACTGGTCGCGGTGACGTTGATGGTCTTTTACGTGTTCGCGTTGCAATGCGTCAGCACCGTGGCGGTGGTGCGGCGCGAGACGAATTCCTGGAAGTGGCCCATCTTTCAATGGCTCTATATGGGCGTCCTGGCGTGGGGTTTTGCGTTTGCCACCTACCATTTGGGCAAGTTGTTTGGCTGGGGCTAAGATATTTGTGATTTTCGATATACGATTTACGAGCCAGTTGTGTTAGATCGCCCCCCGCGCGTAAATCGCAAATCGTCCATCGTAAATAGTAAACCTACGGAGTGAAGATTTTTCATACAAATTCCCCCGTGCCGGTGTCTATCCCATGAAAACGTGAGCGACTGGCTGGAAAAGTTATACGAAACGAAGGCGGTGGAGTTGATTCTCTATGGCCGCGCGCTCGGTCTTGGTCATGCGGAAGCCGAGGATGTGTTGCAGGAATCCTTTGTCGCGCTGATGGAAAAGGCCGAGCGTCCCGAGCAACCGGAGCATTACCTGGTGCGCAGCTTCCGCAATCGCGCGCTGAATTACCGGCGAAGCTTGTGGCGGCGGTTCACGCGAGAGATCGAATCGCACCGGTGGTTTGAAAAAAGTTCCGACGAAAGTCCAACCGAACGCGCGGCGATGAAATGCCTGACCGGACTTCCGGTGGAGCAGCGCGAAGTGATCGTCCTGAAAATCTGGCATCAATACACGTTCGAGGAGATCGGCGGACTGTTGGACATTTCACCGAACACCGCAGCGGGCCGTTATCGGTATGGTTTGCAAAAATTGAAAGCCTGTGTGGAAGGAAAAAATTATGAACGAGACGAACTTGGAGAAGCAATTGCAATCGTGGCAACCATGCCGGCCGGCGGCGAAAATTAAGGCGCGGCTGTTCCCGGAACCCGAGCGTCGAGAGGAGTTTGTCCGGGTGCTGCGGTGGTTCGCCCCCACCGCCGCCTGCGGCTTGGTCGCCCTGGCGGCGCTCGGCCCGAACAATCTGTGGCACTCCCTCAAACCCGGTCGGCGGGCCGTCTCTGGCTTCACCGACCAAGCCATTTCCGCGCTGGAAGGGGTGACGATCAATCGTTCGCCCGACTTTTTTGAATGGACAAACCGCAGTGGTTCCGCTCTTAATGAGCGCTCTTTTTTGCCCGGTACGACCAATTAATCAGGATTACGAAATGGATAAAGAAAACGTCAGCAGCAAACCGAACCTCAAAACCTCCACCGCTGCGAAAACATCTGCGCCCGAACCGGTGCAAGTGGCCGCGCTGTTCCGCCCGATTGACTGGTGTGTGATGTTGTTCACCTTCGCCGTCATCTGGGCCATCTACCTGTTCACCCTCGCGCCGAACGTAACGCTGGAAGATTCCGGCGAGCTTTGCACCGGCTCGTTTTACGCGGGCATCCCGCATCCGCCGGGCTATCCGTTCTGGGCGATTTACTCGTGGATTTGGACCAAGATCGTTCCGTTCGGCAACGTCGCCTGGCGCGTGGAAGTGGGTGAATCGTTCGCCAGCGCGATGGCGTGCGGCCTGGTGGCGATGATGGTTTCACGCGGCAGCAGCATGTTGATTGAAGGCATCGAGGAACTCAAAGGCATCGCCGGCAAATGGGAGAACGCGATCTGCGGCGTGTCCGGCGTGACGGCGGGTTTGCTGCTGGGTTTCGGCGGCGTGATGTGGAGCGAGTCAGTGGCGATCAACCGCATCTCCCTTTTCGGCGTGCCGTGGGTGACGCTGGTGCTGGTATGCCTGATGCGCTGGATTTATGCGCCGCACCAGCGGCGGTATCTTTACGTCGCAATGTTTTTCTTCGGCATCTGCGCAACGATTCACCAAACGTTGCTGGTTATGGCGATGGGCATTGAATTGACGGTGGCTTTGGCACTCCCGCGTCTGGGCCGCGATTTGTTCCTCGGCAACAGCATCGTGTTCATCCTCGCCTTGATCGGTAAAAGCACGCACGCCATCACCATGCTGGATACTTCACCGGTGATGTTGAACATCTTCATGGCGGTCGGGATGCTGTCCATCGCCGCGTGCATCTGGCTGACCATCCAGACCGCGAGCCTGCTCACCGAGTGGAAAAGTGTTTTGTTCATGGGCTTCCTGTGGCTGGCGGGCGCATCGTTTTATTTTTACGAAGCCATCGCAGGCATGACAAATCCGCCGATGGAATGGGGCTATCCCCGCACCGTGGAAGGATTTTTCCACGCCCTCACCCGGGGCCAGTATGAGAAGGCTTTCCCCTCCGACGTGCTGCACGATCCATGGCGCTTTGTGGGCCAGTTGTGGTATCTGATCCAAGGCGTCGCGGAAGAATACAGTTGGGCGTTCATGTTTGTGGCGCTGCTGCCGTTCTTTTTCGTGTTCAAGATGCAGAAGCGGGAGCGCGCTTGGATCGTCGGGCTGGCGGCGGTCTATGGCTGCATCGGCGTGCTGCTGACGGTCATCATGAATCCGTCGCCGGATCGTCAATCGGCCGAACTACTCAAAGTGTTTTTCACCTCCTCCCGCGCCGTGGTCGCCATCTTGATCGGGTGTGGCCTCGCGCTGGTGACGTCCTACATGGCGACGCATTATCAAAAATTCCGCGTGTGGGGTCTGCTTGGCGGCGGCATTGCGATTTGTCTCGCGTTCTACACCCTGATGGATGCCACGGGCCGGCACTATCTCGGCTATGAAGGAAAAGTTTCCCTCACCGCGCTGCCGCACTGGATTGGCGAGGCGTTCCGCAACATCGAAGGCGGCCTGCCGATTTTTGGAAATCTCGTGCTGGTCGCCGTCGCTGCGGTGTTCTTCCTTGCGCTGGTGATTTACCGCAGGCGCGCGCCGCTGGCGATCACGCTGGCGCTCTTCGCCATCACACCGATGTATTCCGCGCTCTGCCATTACGGCACCAGCGAGCAGCGCAACCACTGGTTCGGCTACTGGTTCGGCCACGACATGTTCACCCCGCCCTTCAACGGCAAGGATGGCAAACCGATCTATCCCGAGATGGCCAAGGACACGATTCTCTACGGCGGCACCGATCCCGGGCGCTTCTGTCCGACCTACATGATTTTCTGCGAGAGCTTCATCCCGCACAACTGCCAGCCTGAACAGGATCAGAAATTTGACCGCCGCGACGTCTATCTGATCACCCAAAACGCGCTGGCGGACGGCACGTATCTGAACTACCTCCGCGCGCAATACTACCGCAGCCAGCAGGTAGATCCGCCGTTCTTCAGCGAACTCGCGCGGTTCGTTCTCAAAGACAAGGATTACGAAACCAATCTGCTCGCCAAGATCGTCACGCCGCTCGACACCTACTTCACCGCGCGCGGTGCCCGGATTGAGAAACGCTGGCGGACTTCAACTTCGTTGTTTGACGAAGATTCATTCGCCAACTTTCCTGGTTTTGCAATTAAACTCAGCGAGCATCAAGATCCTGTTTCGTCATGGCTTTTCGACAACTTGAGTCAGGAGACGCAGAAATTGCTCAAAAGCGATGAAAGCCGCTTGCGTGCAGCTTTAGTAACGACTGGTCTGACTTCACAAGCACTGGCGCACGACGATAGCCGGTTGCACACTGATATAATCAAAGACCTGAACCTCCTGCTCGACCGCGAACTAGTTCTCAAAAAGCAACTCGCCGTTCTGCAGGCGGACAAGGACGAAGCCGATCAAAAAATTTCCGACGGCAGCAACTCGGAAAGCCTCAAGCAAAAATCGGCGACGCTGGAAAAGGAAATCGCCGCCTTCAAGATTGACCCGCTCTACGAGACCAACCGTTTCGCGCACGTCACACTTTCGGATTATCTCAAGAGTTTCATCGCGCAGAACCCGCAGCTCGACACCCGCCTCCGGCTGAATCGACTGTTGCTTGAAGCTGCCTACCCAAAAGAAATCGCCAAAAGCATCGGCGGCGTCTATCCCGACCGCGAAATCTACATCGCCTCCAACGAGGATTCGCAGAAGTGCTTCCAGGAATACATCGCCGACGCCCAGGCGCGCGTGATGCACGATCAGCAATTCCCCAACGAACAACGCCAGGTCAAACCCGGCGAGGACGTGCATATCGTGGACAACCGCGTGCAGGTCTCCGGCCAGATCGCGGTCATGTCCATCAACGGCCTGCTCACCAAAGTCATCTTCGACAAGAATCCGAACAACGAATTCTACATCGAGGAAAGTTTCCCCCTTGACTGGATGTTCCCGCACCTCACCCCGTTTGGCGTGATCATGAAAATCAACCGCCAGCCGCTGTCCGAAATCACCCAGGAAATCTGCGACAAGGATCACGAGTTCTGGACGCAATATGACAACCGTTTGATCGGCCAATGGATTACCTACGACACGCCGGTCAAGGACGTGGTCGCGTTCGTTGAGAAGGTGAACCTGCGCCATGATTACAGCGGTTTCAAAGGCGACCTCAAGTTTGCCCGCGACGACGAAGCGCAAAAAGCGTTCTCCAAACTGCGCAGTTCCATTGGCGGCATTTATTCCTGGCGGCTGGGACTTTCGCCCTCCGGCGGCCCGGTGCCGCCGCAGTGGGTCGCCAAGAGCGAGGCCCAGCGCACAATGCTGCTGCGCGAGGCGAACTTTGCTTTCAAACAAGCCTTTGCCTACTGCCCGTACAGCCCTGAAGCGGTGTATCGCTACATCCAGTTGCTGACCGGACTCGAAGGCCGTTTCGACGACGCGTTGCTGATCGCCGAAACCTGCCACAAGCTTGACCCCGAGAACGGCCAGATCACCGATCTGGTGACCCGCCTGCGCTCGGCCAAGGGCCAGCCGAACGCGCTGCTCCAGATTCAAAAAGAAATCACCGACCTCGAAGCCGGCTTGAAAGCCAAACCGACGGATTTTTCCAACGCCTTTTTGCTCGCGTCGAAATACATGGCCATCCAGCAGGAGGCGCGGGCGTTTGAAATCCTGGATAACATCGTGGACAGCCCCGGCGTGCCCGCCCCGGCGGTTTACAGCGTCGTGCAAGCCTACGTGCAGATGCAGAACCTGCCCAAGGTCGCCACGACCCTTTCCAAATACGTGAAGCTCGCGCCCGACCAGCCGGACGCCTGGTACAACCTTGCCAAAACCGAGGCGGCCCTCGGAAAAAATCCCGATGCCCTGGAACATCTCCGCGTCGCGATGCAGTTGAACAAGACGTTGCTCGCTAAAAATGTCGGCTGGCAGGATCTGCGTCCCGAAGCCCAGAAAGACCCGTCGTTCGCCAATCTGCGGGCGATGTCGAACTACCAGACCATCATGGGTCAGCCTTGACCCGGTTTCATTCCGCCCGGCGGAGCATCTTCCGCCGGTTCGCAATCGCTTGACGATTTGCCCGCCCGCATGAATTGTAAAGGCCGGTTTACCGATGAGTAACTCAGAAGACAATCAAATGGAAAATGCCCCGACCGAAGAACTTCCCGCCCAGGAAGAATCCGCACCGCTGCCCCCCGAACAGATCGCGGAGTTGAAAACCCGCGCCGCCAAGGCCGATGAAAACTGGGATCGCTTTCTGCGCACCACCGCCGACCTGGAGAATTTCAAAAAGCGCGCCGCCCGTGAAAAGATGGACGCCATCAAATACGCCAGCGAATCGGTCATCCAGAAACTGATTCCCGTGCTGGACAACTTCGACATGGCCTTGCTTGCCGCGCAGTCCACCGTGAATGATTCCAACCAGTCCCTCACCGCCGGCATCACGATGATCCATCAGCAGCTCAAGAGCGCGCTCACTGAGGCCGGCCTTGAAGAAGTGGACGCCGCCGGCAAGGCGTTCGACCCGACCTGGCACGAAGCCGTTTCCGAAAAGGAAACCACCGAAGTTCCAGACGGCCATGTCGCCCAGCAGTTGCGCAAAGGCTACAAACTTCGCGACCGCCTGCTGCGCCCCGCCACGGTCATCGTCGCCAAAGCCCCGGCCGCCAGTTCCAAATGAAAAATTCAAAATTAAAAAACCACCGCCAGGCGGGGTCTTTCCCTTTTGCATTTCTAATTTTTAATTTTTAATTTCAAATGGCCAAGCGCGACTATTACGAAATCCTCGGCGTGGAACGCACCGCGAGCGACGAGGAATTGAAGAAGGCCTACCGCAAACAGGCCGTCAAATTTCATCCCGACAAAAACCCCGGCGACAAATCCGCCGAGGAAAATTTCAAGCAGCTCGGCGAAGCGTACGAAATCTTGAGCGACCCGCAGCAACGCGCGGTGTATGACCGGCATGGCCACGCCGCCTTTGACAAGCGCGCCGGTGGCGGCGGTTTTGGGCGCGGCCAGCAGGCCCACGATCCGTTCGACATTTTCCGCGAAGTGTTCGGCGGCGGCAGCATTCTCGACGAACTGTTTGGCCAAGGCGCGCGCAATGATCCCAACGCCCCACAGCGCGGAGACGATCTGCGATTCGATCTGGAAATCACCTTTGAGGAGGCCGCGCACGGCTGCGAAAAGGAAATCACCGTCACCAAGCCCGAACGTTGCGGCGACTGCAACGGGGCCGGCGCCGAGCCGGGATCCAAAGTTAAAACCTGCACGACCTGCGGCGGACGCGGCCAGGTGATCAGTTCGCGCGGCATTTTCAGCGTGGCCCAGCCCTGTCCGCATTGTCAGGGCGCAGGACGGGTCGTGGAAAAACCCTGCCGCACCTGCCGGGGCGCGGGTCGTCGCGACAAACCTTCAACCATCAAGCTGCGCATTCCCGCCGGCGTGGACACCGGCTCGCGCCTGCGTTCCTCCGGCAACGGCGAGGCCGGCGTGCGCGGCGGGCCGGCCGGGGATTTGTATGTCGTGCTGCATGTGAAGGCGCACGAACTTTTCCACCGCGAAGGCGACGATCTGCTGTGCGAAATCCCCGTGAGCTTTGTGCAGGCCGCGCTGGGCGCGGAGATTGAAGTCCCCACGCTGACCGGCAAGGCGGAAATAAAAATCCCGGCCGGTACGCAGCCGGGCGCAATGTTCCGGCTCAAAGGCAAGGGCGTCAAAAATGTCCAGGGCAACGGCCAGGGCGACTTGCATGTCCGCATGAACGTGGAGGTGCCGACGCATCTGGACGGCGCGCAAAAGGCCAAGCTCCAGGAATTCGCCGAGCTGTGCAACGGCAAGGAAAGCCCGCTGCGCGAAGGCTTTTTTGAGAAGGCGAAGAAGCTGTTTCATTGAGGCGTGAGGAGTGAAGCGCGAAACGTGATTCAGACCATCCGTTTCCGTTCACGTTTCACGGCTCACGTTTCACGAGCCCATGCACCGCTTTTATTTGCCACCCGCTGAATGCCAGACCGGTTCCCCTACCCTGACCGGTCGCGAAGCGCACCATGCCACGCGCGTCTTGCGGCTGCGGCGCGGCGATGAAGTCGTGTTACTGGACGGCGCGGGTTTGGAGTTAAGCTGTGTGGTTCAGGCGGGCGAGCGTGACTTGGTTCAGCTCAGGGTCTCGAAAAAAAATCTGGTGCCCACACCCGCGCATCAGATCACGTTGCTGCAAGCCATCCCCAAGGGAAAAATCATCGAGTCCATCATTCAGAAAGCGGTGGAACTCGGCGTGCATCGCATCGTGCCGCTGCTGACCGAACGCGTCACCACGCGGCTGGACGGCGACAATGCGGCGCACAAGGCGGAGAAGTTGCAGCACATCGCCATCGAAGCCATCAAGCAATGCGGTTCGG
>JANYDP010000569.1 GCA_025363535.1 Verrucomicrobiota bacterium
CTGGCCGCCCGCAACAAATCCGTCACCGTGCCCGCACCGACCCCGGCACCCGCTGCGGATGACTCTGACATCCCGATGCCGGAGCTGGACGGAGAAAGTTCCAACGGCGGCTTCAAGGATTTTTAAAACGCGCCGATAACAATCAATTGAAATACATGCACACAATCGCAGGCAGGGGAGGCCGGGCGGGCGCGCGGTTTTTCAATCCGCGAACGCCAGCCACGCTGGGGCTGATCCTCGCCACCCTGGGTTTTCAGCCGGAAACTTGCCGGGGTGCGACCACCCCATTTCCAAAGACCGCTCATCCTCCCGCCGAACAAAAGCATCATCCGCTCAAAGCCGCTTTCTGTTTGATCAAGGGTGCCGGCCATCTGCTTCAGGTGGCGCGCCCGCTGGCAACCCGATTTGCCTCCAATTACCTCCGCCTCTATGCCCTCCACCCTTGAGCCCCAGCAAATCTCCCGCGAGTCGTATCGCTTCATCGCGGAGAAGGTTTATGAGCACAGCCGCATCCGGCTGGGCGACGACAAGCAGGCGCTGGTCAGCGGGCGATTGGCCAAGCGGTTGCGCGCGTTGAATCTTGATTCCTACGAGGCCTACTGCGCGTTGCTGAATTCCGCCAAGGGCACCGAGGAGATCGGGCCATTGGTGGATTCCATCTCGACGAACCACACGCATTTCTTCCGCGAGATCGAGCATCTGAACTTCGTCCGGGACGAGGCGCTCAAGTTCTGGTTTCCCCAGGTGACGCGGAAACGGGAGACGTTCAAATTCTGGAGCGCGGCGTGTTCCTCGGGCGAGGAGCCGTACACCGTGGCCATCCTGCTGGCCGAGTACGCCCGTACACATGGCACGTTCAACTGGCAGATCGAGGCGTCGGACATTTCCTCGCAGATCCTCGCCAAGGCGCAGGCCGCGATCTACGAGGAATCGCGCATCGCCATGCCGCAGCCGGAATGGCTGTCGCGCTACTTTCAAAAAGGCACCGGGGATTTTGCGGGGAGTTATCGCGTGAAGGACTGCCTGACCAGGCAGGTGAAATTTCACCGCCTGAATTTGTTGCAGGCGCACTATCCCGTGCAGCCCAACCAGCACGTCATCTTCTGCCGCAACGTGATGATTTATTTCGACACCGCCACGCAGCAGGAACTGGTGTTGAAACTCATCGGCCAGCTCGCCCCCGGCGGCTACTTCGTGGTCGGCCACTCGGAAAGTCTTTTGGGCATCAAACACCCGCTCAAGTCCGTCAAACCCGGCGTTTACCGGAAGGAATAATTCATGATGTACGCACAGGGAAAATATATTGCACCAGCCGGGAATGGGCTGGACTTAACACGGCGACACCGCACCCGAACCTTGAACCTTGAACCTTTAACCTCGAATGCCGAAGTATCCGGTCGTCCGCGCGTTCTGGGATGCTGGATGTTTTTCATCCCCTCCCCCGAGTTGTCACGATGAGCGCCACCCTCAATCCCCAGGCACCCAAACAATGGGTCGTCGCCGCCCCCAAGAAGCAGCTTATCGTCGGCATGGGCGACATGCTCGTGAGCAACGACGCCTCCGCCAGCCTCGTCACCTACTCGCTCGGCTCGTGCGTCGGCGTTTCGATTTACGATCCCGTCGCCAAGGTCGGCGGCCTGCTCCACGCCATGCTCCCGGACTCCAACATCAATCTGGACCGCGCCGCCACCCGGCCGTTCATGTTCGTGGACACCGGCCTGCCCGCCATGTTCCACGCGGTCTATACGCTCGGCGGGTTGAAGCATCGCATCATCATCAAGCTCGTGGGCGGCGCGGAGTTCCTCGATGAAAAGAAAATCTTCCGCATCGGCCAGCGCAATGTGGAAACCACCCTCGCCCTGCTGGAGCGCAACGGCGTCAAACTGTCCGCCCGGGAAACCGGCGGCCGTGAAAGCCGCACCGTCCGCCTGGATCTGAGCAACGGCAACCTCCTGCTCGACCTGCCCGGCAAGACTCCCTACCAGATATGAACGCCACCGAAATCATCGCCAAATCCCCCGTCATCCCGGCACCCTCGCCCTCGGTGGCCCGCCTGCTCGCCCTCCTCAGCCGCGCAGACGCGGACAACGACGAGATGATCAAGGTCGTCAGCCAGGACGGCATCATGAGCGCCAAGCTGCTCGGCCTGTGCAACTCCGCCGCCTATGGTTTCTCCGACCCGGTCGGCTCCATCGAGCAGGCCGTGCTCATGCTCGGCCATTCGGAAATCCACCGCCTCGTCATGTCCATCGGTTTCAGTGGTGCCATCAGCCCGGCCATGCATGGCTACGCGATGGGTGAAGGCGAACTCTGGCGGCACTCGCTGCTCACCGCCTACGTGGCCGTGGCCGTCACCGCCATGGCGCGCAACACCGACATTGACCCGGCCATCGCCTACACCGCCGGCCTCATTCACGACATCGGCAAGACGGTCATCACCCACAACCTGGACGAGGCGACTCAAAATGCCATGCGCGAGCTGATTGACCGCAAGGAAAGTTCGCTCGTCGAAGCCGAACAGTTTATCCTCGGCACCGACCACGCCGAAGTCGGCGCGGCCCTGCTGCAGAAATGGAACCTGCCGGAAGTCCTTGTGGAAGCCGTCGCCCATCACCACGCGCCGGTCGTCAAACCCAAGCCGCAGATCTCCGCGATCGTCCATGTGGCCGACGTGATCGCGCTCGAAGCCGGACCGTCCCCCGGCTGGGCCAGCTACGCCATGCGCGCCGACGAAGGCGCAATGGACGCCCTCCATCTCGGCGGTGCCAACGTGGAACGCCTCATCATCTCCGGCTACGACGCCCTCGAGAAGGTCGAGGAAATCGCCGCCACGGCGTGAACGAAATGAATCGCCATTTGAAAACGAGTCGGACGACGGCAATCGTCCTGGACTGCGCCGGCCGAGTGGCAGCGGCGACGGCACTTGCGGGCGTACGCTGCGGATATCAAAGTTCGAAGCGATTGCGTCCGTGCGAAAGCGGTGTCGCGCGGGGCTTGCCACCGCAGTCCGTGACGTGTTTGGATTTCCGTTTGCCCGCACCCATCTCGGCGCATCAGTTTCCCCAACCCCTTTTACCATGAGCGATAAAATCAAAGTGCTGATCGTGGACGACTCGTCCGTGGTCCGGAAGATGATCTCCGACGCGCTGGCCAACGACCCGCAGATCGTGGTGGTGGGCACCGCGCCCGACCCCTACGTGGCCCGCGACAAGATCAAAGAATTGAATCCCGACGTGCTGACGCTCGACATCGAGATGCCGCGCATGGATGGGCTGACCTTCCTGAAAATTCTGCAGCAACACCGGCCCATCCCCGTCATCATCATCAGCTCCATCTCGCAGGCCGGTTCCGCCGCCGCGCTGACCGCGCTGCAAAACGGCGCGGTGGAAGTGCTCGCCAAACCGACGAGCGCGTTCTCCATCGGCCATCTCGCTGAACAATTGCCCCGGCACATCAAGGCCGCCGCCGCCGCGCGCCTGCGCCGCCGGCCCGCGCCCACCGCACCGGGTGTTGCCGGCACCGCCGCCACTCCACCAGTACTCGGCTGCGCCGCGCTCATCCGCCCGGCTCCGCCGGGTAATTTTCATCCGCGCCAGCTCATTGCCATCGGCTCCAGTACGGGCGGGGTGGAGGCGTTGACGGAAGTGCTGACTGCGCTGCCCGCCGGTTTGCCCGGCATTGCGATCACGCAGCACATCCCGCCGCATTTCTCAAAAGTTTTTGCCGAACGCATCAACGGTCAATCCGCCGTCGAGGTGCGCGAAGCCGTCGAGGGCGATTTGCTGACGTCGGGCATGGCGCTCGTCGCCCCGGGCGATTATCACATGACGCTCACCTTTGTCGGGAATGGCTTCAAAGTTTCGCTGAATCAAAAACCGCCCGTGCACCATTGCCGGCCCGCCGTGGACGTGATGTTCCGTTCCATTTCGGAAATCTCCGGCGCACGCGTGGTCGCGGCTATCCTCACCGGCATGGGCAGCGACGGCGCGATGGGCATGAAAGCCCTGAAAGCCGCCGGTGCCCGCACCATTGCCCAGGACGAGGAATCCTGTGTGGTTTATGGCATGCCCCGCGCCGCCGTGGAACTCGGCGTGGTGGACAAAATCCTGCCGCTTTCAAAAATCCCCGCCGCCCTCATCGAAGCCGCTCAGGCGATGGCGACTGCCACCCTTCCTGAGCGACACCTGTCCCCCCTCCACGTATGAATACCTCCACCACCACCAGATTCCCCACGGGCGAACACATCATGTTCATCGTGCCGAACGTCTTTGAAACCATGCTCGCACTGCCCGTCAATGCCACCGACCCCGGCCGCCTGCCCGACGAGCGGGTCAGCGGCTCGCTCGGCATGGTAGGCGACCATGTGGACGGGACGGTTTACCTGCATGTGCCCGAAGCCCTGGCCCGCGCCATCGTGGGCGTGATCCAACAGCCCAGTTCCGCGCAAAATGTGAGCGACCGGGATGTTCACGATGTCGTGGGTGAACTCACCAACATGATCGGCGGCTCGCTCAAGTCTTTGCTCAATGACGCCGATATACCTTGCGGGATCAGCACGCCGTCTGTGATCCGGGGCGCGTTCACCGTCCAGCCGCCCCCGGGCGTGCAGGCGGAAAAGTTTTATTTTGAATGTCTCGGCCACCGGTTCGCCGTGGAAGTGCATCTGCAATTTAATTGATAAATTTATGAGCCTGAAAATTCTCAGCGTGGATGACAGCAAGACGATCCGCATGATCGTCAAACGCACCTTCGCCCCGTTCGACGCCACCATCCTCGAAGCCTGCAACGGCGAAGAGGGCCTTGCCGCCGCCGCCGCGGAAAAGCCCGACCTGATCGTGCTGGACATCACCATGCCCGTGATGGACGGCGTGACCATGCTCACCAAGCTCAAGGAAAATGCGGACTTGAAAGGCATTCCCGTCATCATGCTCACCGCTGAGTCCGGCCGCGAAAACGTGGCCTTCATCGCCAAGCTCGGCGTGCGCGACTATCTTGTGAAGCCGTTCAAAGACGAGCAGCTCATTGAAAAAGTCAACCGCGTGATCCTCCTCCAGAAAAAAGCCGCCTGAACCGTCCGCCCGCCAAATAAAATTTATGCCACCCGTCGCACCCGCCGAAGACCTCGCCAAACGCTATGGCCTGGAATCCGTCCCCGAAAGCGTGCGCCGCCTCGGCCTGCTCGTCAGCAAGCCCGACGCTTCCACGGAAGAGGTCGCCAAGCTCATCAGCTCGGACAAAGGTTTCACCGCCCGGCTCCTGCGCGCCGCCAATCCCCGCGCCGCCAGCGAGGAGGATTACTCCTGCACCACCGTGGAAGACGCCCTCCAACGCACGGGCATGGGCATCGTCCTGCTCGTCGCGATGTATGATCCGCTCATGGCCGCCGTGCAAAAAACTTTCCAGATCATGCTCGGGGCCGAGCTGAAGATCGAGGCGCACCCCCTGCCCTTCGAGCACGAACACGTCCTGTGCGAAATCGGTTTCGTCGGCAAGGCCACCGGGACCGCCGCGCTCCGCCTCACCACGCCCACCGCGCTGCAAGTCGCGGCGCGCGTGCTGGGCATGTCGCCCGCCGAACTGGAAGACCCGGCGGTGGTGGATGATGTCATCGGCGAGTTGAGCAACATGGTGGTGGGCAATTTCAAATCGAACCTCTGCGACGCCAACCTCAACTGCAAACTGAGTCCGCCCGCAATCACCCGCACGACCAAGTTTGAACTCCGTTCCGCCGAGGGCACCCTGGCGCAACGCCTCGGCCTGCGCGCGCCCGACCTGGATCTCTTCGTGGATCTGAACGTCAACCCGTGGTCGGAATAGCCTGGCGACTCACCTGCGTTTATTGCGGAATTTACTTTCCCAATCGCCGCGCGGCCCCCGTCACCACCAGCGTCACCGCCGTGCCGATGAGTGTGTACCACGGCCACGCCACTTTCGTTGACCAGAAATAATTAATTGCCAGCATCACCGCCAGCGCGCTGAACATGCCGAACACCACCGGCGTCGAGCGGTCACGTTTTCCAAACAGCGCCAGCAATAAACCCCCGAGCATCGCGCCACTCGTCAGGCCGCGCAGCGTGAACGCCGCGTTCAACACCGACACCACTTCCCGGCTGACATACGCCACCCCGATCAGCAACGCCGCCCAGAAAACCGTCGAGTATTTGCTGAACTTCAAAAAAAACAATTCGCTGCGATCCTTGCGCACAAAGCCCTTCACAAAATCCATCGTCGAGACGGACGCCAGCGACGTCAGCGCCGAACTGACCGACGACATCGCCGCCGAAAGAATCGCCACGATGAGAAACCCGCGCAGCACATGCGGCACTTCGGTGAGCATGAAGATGGGGAAAATAAAATCGTTCGCCTTGATGCCGGGGCGCGTTTCGGGCAGCGGGATTTGCAGCGCGTGCGCTTGATAGAAAACCCACAGCAGCGCACCGCACAGCAGGAAGATGAGGAACAACGGAAAGATCACGACTGCACTGAGGACGAGCGCTTTTCTTCCGTCCGACACCGTGCCGCACGCCAGCACGCGCTGCACGATGAGCTGCTCCGCGCCGTGCGACGACATCACGACAAACGTGCCGCCGATGACGCCCATCCAGATGTTGAACGGCATCCCGAACGAGAATTGCGAATTGAACCAATGCAGCTTCCCCGCTGCCGCCGCCTGGCTCATCGCCGCCGGCCAGCCACCTTCAATCAGCGTCGGCACGTAGCACAGCGTAAAAATTCCGCCGGCGAGGAACAGGCCGAACTGCACCGCGTCCGTCCAGATGACCGCTTTCACGCCGCCGATGTACGTGTAGAGCAGCGAGAGCAGCACGAAGAGCAGAATCGCGCCGAGAATCGGATCACCGGTGCCGACGCTCAGGATTTTGTCGCCGAGCATGAGCTTCACGGGAATGGACGCGACATACACGCGCACCCCGGCGGCGAGCGTTTCACTGACGAGAAAAAATCCGCCTGCCGTCCGCCGCGCCGTCGGACCGAAGGCGGTTTCGAGCAATTGATACGGCGAATAAATTTCGCCCTTGAGATAATGCGGCACCATCACCACAGCGAGAATGATCCGCGCAATGACGTAGCCGATGATCATCTGGAGGAACGCGAGGTCGCCGCCGTACGCCATCGCCGGCACGCCGATGATGGTCAGCGCGCTCGTCTCCGCCGCGACGATGGACAGGCCGATGCCCCACCACGGAATGTTTTTGCTGCCCAGAAAATAATCACGCGTGGTGTGCTGGTCGCGCCCGAACCACACACCCAGCCCGATGATGCCGAGCAGATACAGGACAATCACCCACCCGTCGGCTGGCGAAAGGTAGCTGGTCATAGGATGGAATTGTTCTGACCGACTGTGAACGCGCGGAGCATGGGAGTTTATTAACGGAGTTTGATTTCAAAGTCCAACGGCGAGTTGGGGTGTGAGGCAAAATTCTTCCCGCATTTCATCTTTCACAGGAAACGCCTATCGTCCTGCCGGGGAGATCGGTCACGACCCCCAGGTTTCCAAAGAACAGGGAAGCGGGCGAAAGCCTCAAGACATGATTTTGCCACCCATGATTTTGCCAAACCGGGCCGGCAAAATCATGGATGGCAAAATCATTTTTTCAGGAGTCTTTCTGAGTCCGCCTGCCCAATGCGGTCTTGGCCGTGCGCCCGCGGACAAAGGGTGTGAGAAAAAATTCTTCCCCTGGGCGAATCCGCTCGACGACTTGTCGGCGGAGCCTGAGAAAACACGCTCAACAGCCACGCTGCTCCGGTCAATCAGCAAGCCGAAGTTTCGAGCAAGCCGCCGGTGCTGGCATCCGAGGCAGTGGATGTTGATTATTTCTGAGCAATCAGACCGGTTTGAAGAATTTTGTCTCAACCCGGCGAGTTGTCCGGCCAGCATTTAACCTTTCGCATTCACCCCAACTGCTTCATGCTGCTAGCGTGGCAAATTTAATTGCAATCGTCGGCCGGCCCAATGTCGGCAAGTCCGCGCTGTTCAACCGCATCATCCGGAAACGCATCGCCATCGTCCATGACCAGCCGGGCGTCACGCGCGACCGCATCACGGTGGAGGCCGAGTGGCATGGTCGTCCGTACACGCTGGTGGACACGGGCGGCATCGGCTTGTTGCGCCGCGAAAAATCCGACGACGTCATCATCAAAGCCGCTGTCGAACAGGTGGACATCGCCATTCAAGCAGCGGACGTGATCATCCTCGTGGTGAACGTGCAGGAGGGCGTGGTGCCGTTGGATCGCGAAGTGGCGCAGCGCCTGCGCGTGAGCGGCAAGCAGGTGATCGTGGCCGTGAACAAGGTGGACACGAGCCGCGCAGAAGCTGGCGCGGATGAATTTGCGCAACTGGGCTTTGAGAAAATTTTACCCGTCAGCGCGATTCATGGGGAAGGCATCCAGGACTTGATGGACTCGGCGTTTGCGTTGCTGCCGAAGGTTCCGGCATCTGAAGTTCCGGCGGTGATCCCTGAAATCCCGGATGCCGCTGCGGCAGAATTCCTCGAACCCGGTGCCGCTGCGCCGGTCCTGGTGCGGCCTCCGCCCGGGCCGTTGAAGCTTGCCATCGTCGGACGGCCGAACGTCGGCAAATCCTCCATCATCAATGCGCTCACCAAGTCCGAGCGCGTCATCGTGAGTCCGATTCCCGGCACCACGCGCGATTCGGTGGACGTGCCGTTCACCGTGGAGACGGAAGGCGTGCTGCAAAAGTACGTGCTGATCGACACGGCTGGAATCCGCAAGCCCAAGCAGGTGGATGACTCGGTCGAATTCTTCAGCGTGAAGCGCTCGGAGGAATCCATCGCGCGCTGCGACATCTGCGTGCTGGTGCTGGATGCGCAGCACGGCATCATTGAGCAGGACAAAAAAATTGCCAACAAAATCGTCGAGGAGCGCCGGGCCTGCATCGTCGTAGTCAACAAGTGGGATTTGTTCAACGAAAAAGTCCGCGAGGCCCGCCGGGATGAAATTGTCCGCCGCTCGGAAAAGAAACATCGCGAAGGCAACCCCGACCCGGTGACCACACTGGCGGAATTCGCCGAGTGGGTGCAGGAGAAATTATTTTTCCTTGATTACGCGCCGGTGATTTTCACCTCGGCCAAATCCGGCTATCATCTGGATCGCCTGCTCGAAGCGGTGCGCTATGTAGCCGCCCAGTTGCAGCAGAAAATTCCCACCGCGATCTTGAACCGCACCATCAACGACGCCGTCGAACGCCGCCAGCCCGTCAGCGATGTCGGCCATCGCCTGAAGTTTTTTTATTCCACGCAGGTGCGGCTCGCTCCGCCCACGTTCCTGCTGTTCGTGAATCGCGACGAGCTTTTTTCCGACCAATATAAAAAATATCTGAGCGATCAACTGCGCGCCGCCTTTGGCTACGAAGGCTGTCCAATCGTGCTCGTGCCCAAGGCGCGGCCCAAAACCATTGAGTCCGTCCGCAAGACGCGGCTGATCACCCGGGCGGTTTCACGCACCGACCGACGCCCCAAATTCAGCGCCCCCGTGCGGCCCGATTCGAGTCCGAAAGCGCGCGGCGACGCCCGGCCCAAACCGCGTCGCGGCGCAGGAAATCCGCGCACCGGCAAGGGCGGCCACGCCGGCTCCGACCGGAGCGGCGGTGCGCAGGCCAAGCGGCGGCGAAGCAAGTGACTAATTCGTATCTGCTGATGAAGCAACCATGCCGACGGTCTGCGGGGGGGATCGCCACCAAAAAAATGAGCTTCAAGCACCCCAATCCGTCGCCAATTTCTATTTTTTATCAGCGAATATCGTTTGCGTAACTTTTTTGCAAATTTTCCTTGTTGCCCCAAGTGGTAGTGATAAGGTTTGCCCGTTCCCCAACTAATTGGGGTGCCCGGCTCCCCAGAAGTCGCCGGATTACCAAGAAAACAAGCAAAATTTAGCCTAGTCTTTGTGTTCTTTTGCGGCGGATGTTCAGGTCGAAAAAGATTCGAGAAGCGAGAGGCGAGGAAGAAATAAATATGATAGACGCACGCGAAGAAGTTTTACCGTCCACAGCCCAACAACCGCACCGCCGCCGTTCGGCCCCGGTCGCCACCGGTCGCAGCACCAAAAGCGGTGCCGTGAGCAGCTCTAAATCCCTCCGCTTGGAACGCATTTTCAGCGACGCCAAAATCAAGCCGTTCGACCAGCTCGAATGGGATCGCCGCACCGCCGAAATCACCGATGACGCCGGCAAGATTATTTTCAAACAAGAAAATGTCGAAGTGCCTAAGTCGTGGTCGGTGCTGGCGACGAAGGTCGTGGTCTCGAAATATTTTTACGGCGAGTTGAACACGGCCGAGCGCGAAACCTCCGTGCGCCAGCTCATCCACCGCATCTGCCGCACGATGGCCGACTGGGGTATCAAGGATGGTTACTTCAGCAAGACGGACGGCGAAATTTTCTTCGACGAGCTGACTTGGCTGTGCGTGAATCAATACGGCGCGTTCAATTCGCCGGTGTGGTTCAACGTCGGCCTCTTCACCCAGTACGGCATCGGCAAAAATTCTGGCAAGGGCAACTGGTTTATCAACCGCCAGACCAAAGAAGCCGAACGCGCCAAGACCCAATACGAATATCCGCAAGGCAGCGCGTGCTTCATCCAGTCCGTCGAGGACAACATGGAGAACATCATGCATCTCGCCTACAGCGAAGCCATGCTGTTCAAGTACGGTTCCGGCACCGGCACCGACCTGACGCCGATCCGTTCGAGCCGCGAAAAATTGAGCGGCGGCGGACGCCCCAGCGGCCCGATGAGTTTTCTGAAAGTCTATGACCAGGTCGCCAACGTCGTGAAGTCCGGCGGCAAGACCCGCCGTGCCGCGAAGATGAACACGCTGCGCGACTGGCACGGCGACATCGAGGAATTCATCGACGCCAAGCAGAAGGAAGAAAAGAAGGCGTGGGCCTTGATTGAACAGGGCTACGATGGCTCCTATAACGGCGACGCCTACGGCAGCGTGATGTATCAGAATGAAAATCTTTCCGTCCGCGCAAGCGACGAATTCATGCAAGCCGCGAAGGATGGCAAGGAATGGTGGACGCGCACCGTCACCGGCAACCGGCCGCTCCAAAAAAAGGATGCCAGCACCCTGCTCAACAAGATCGCCGAAGGCACCCACATCTGCGGCGACCCCGGCATGCAATACGACGGCGCGATCCAGAAGTGGCACACCTGCAAAGGCACCGAGCCGATCCACTCGACGAACCCGTGCAGCGAATACGTTTTCCTCAACAACACCGCGTGCAATCTCGCGTCGCTGAACCTGATGAAGTTCAAGCGCGACGACAACAAGTTCGACATCGAACGCTTCAAGGCCGCCGTGCGCATCTTTATCACCGCGCAGGAAATTCTCGTGGACAACGCCAGCTATCCCACCAAGGAAATCGCCGAGAACTCCCACATCTTCCGCACGCTCGGCCTCGGCTTCGCGAACCTCGGTTCGCTCTGCATGAGCTACGGATTGCCGTACGATTCCGATGAAGGCCGCGCGCTCGCCGGTGCCATCACCGCCATCATGACCGGCCACGCCTACGAACAGTCGGCGGAAATTTCCTCGAAAGTCGGGCCGTTCGCCGGCTACCGCGACGCGCGCTGCTCGGGCGTCACCAAGACCGGGGCGAAGGACAACGTGGAATCCATGCTCGGCGTCATTAAACTCCACCGCGCAGCCGTCGAAACCATCCAGCCCAGCGCGGAATTCAATTATCTCAAAACCGAGGCACGCTCCTGCTGGGATCGCGCCCTGGCCAGCGGTCAGAAGGTCGGCTACCGCAACGCCCAGGTCACCGTCCTCGCGCCCACCGGCACGATTGCCTTCCTCATGGACTGCGACACCACCGGCGTCGAACCCGACATCGCGCTGGTGAAATACAAACTGCTCGCCGGCGGCGGCATGTTGAAGATTGTCAACCGTGGCGTGCCGGACGCGCTCCGTCGCCTCGGCTACAGCGAAGCCGATAACAAAAACATCATCGCGCACATCGAGAAGTTCGACACGATTGAAGATGTGGAAGACAACGGCCAGATCGTCCGCAGCGGCCTCAAGCCCGAACACCTCGAAGTGTTTGACTGCGCCTTCAAGCCCGCGCGCGGCACCCGCAGCATCGGCTACCTTGCGCATTTGGAAATGATGGCGGCCGCGCAACCCTTCATCAGCGGCGCGATTTCCAAAACCGTCAACATGCCCGCCAACAGCACGGTGGAAGAAATCCGCCACACCTACGAGGAAGCCTGGAAAATGGGCCTCAAATGCGTGGCCATTTATCGCGACGGTTCCAAACGCTCCCAGCCGCTCAACACCAAAAAGACCAACGAAGGCGGCGACAAATCCAAAGTCGTAGCGGATGCGCTCTCGCTCGAAAACCGCGTCAAGCAGCTCGAAGCGGAACTCGTCGAATTGCGGCAGGAAGCCGGCAAACCCCTACGCCGCCGCCTGTCCGACACGCGCTCGGCGGTCACGCACAAGTTCGACATCGCCGGCCACGAAGGCTACCTGACCGTCGGCCTGTTCGACGACAACCAGCCCGGCGAATTGTTCATCACCATGGCGAAGGAAGGTTCGACCATTGGCGGTTTGATGGACAGCATCGGCACCCTGACCAGCATGGCGCTGCAATACGGCGTACCGCTGGAGGCGCTCGTGAAAAAATTCGCGCACCAGCGGTTCGAGCCGTCCGGCTTCACCCGGAATCCGGAAATCCGCAACGCCGCGTCCATCACCGACTACGTGTTCCGCTGGCTCGCGCTCCAGTTTGTCGCCGGCTATCGCGAGGCCAACGTCGCCAGCCGCAATCAGCCCGAACTCGCCATCCCCGGACTGGCCGAGGAAATCAAAAAGCATATCAACCGGCCGGTGCCCGAACTCCCCATCTCCGAGGACAACGACGTGGTGGAAGTGAAGGCGGGTGCCAGCAAAGGCAACGGCCGCAGCCATCGCATTCCGACGCTGACCTCGATGATCATCAACCAGCAGGACGCGCCAAGCTGCCCGAACTGCGGACAGATCACCGTGCGCAACGGCGCCTGCTACAAGTGCCTCAACTGCGGCGAGAGCCTGGGTTGCAGCTAACCTGACCTTTAATGCACAGGCCGGGCCGGAAACTGCGCAGGCATTTCCGGCCCGGTTTTTTTGCGGGGCGGCAGGATTCAACCCTGACAGCGCTGATGCATACCCGGATTTTGAGCAGGAAACCCCCTCTCCCCGCCTGAGCGGGGAGAGGTCTGGGGTGAGGGGATTTGAACTGCGAACATTGATGCCTCCTCACCCCGGCCCTCTCCTCCCTCGGGGAAGGAGAGAGAGAAACACCCTCAGTTCACGTGTCTTTTGCCTGTATGCGCCAGCCCTTGGAAACCTGGTGAACCCGCTTGTTGAAGACCGCCGGTGCCGGTAGGATTCGCCGGATGTCCGACCACTACCACCAACTGCTCGACGCCGCGATTCTGCATCTCGAGGAATTGAAAGCGCGCGGCGTGCGGTTTGTTCCCGGAGCGCAAGGCTCGTTGGCCGCGTTGAATCAAGCGCCGGTTCCCGTATCGCCAAGAAAAACTTTCGCCGCGCCGGTGCCGGAGCGCCGGCCTCCGACCCGGCCCGTGGTGCCGCCCATCACCGCGCCTCACGCCGCGCCAGAATCCGTGGTGCCGCCCGTTTCCGCTCCATCTCTCGACCCCGAGGCCAAGGCCGCCGCGTTCGCCAACTTGCAACAACGCGCACTGGCTTGCGTGAAATGCCCCAACCTTGCGTCGTCGCGCCGGCACGTCGTATTCGGCGTGGGCAATGTGGACGCGCAACTGATGTTCATCGGTGAGGCGCCGGGCGCGGACGAAGATGCGCAAGGCGAACCGTTCGTCGGCGCAGCAGGACAGTTGCTCACGAAAATCATCGTGGCCACGGGCCTGAGCCGCGCGGACGTTTACATCGCGAACATTTTGAAATGCCGACCGGACACGCCTGGTCAGTCCTTCGGTAATCGCAAACCGACGAGCGAGGAAATGCAGACGTGCATTCCATTTCTGCACGAGCAGATTGATCTGATCCGGCCCAAGGTAATCATCGCCCTCGGTGCGACGGCGGTGGAAGGGTTGCTCGGCAAAACCGTGGGCATCACGAAACTGCGCGGCCACTGGCAGACCTATCGCGGCATTCCGTTGATGCCCACGTATCATCCGGCGTATCTGCTGCGCAACCAAGCGATGAGCGAGAAGCGCCGCGTCTGGGAAGACATGCTGGCGGCAATGGAAAAGTTGGGTCTGCCCATCAGCGACCGTCAGCAGAATTTCTTTTTGCAAAAGTGAAGCCGGACCGATGAAAACCCGCTGGAAAATCGCAATCGCCGTCGGGATTTTCCTGGCGCTTGCGTTCGTCGTTTCGCTGGTGTCATTGCGGTTGCAGCCGGAAAGCCAGCTTGAGACTTATCGGAAAGTGTTACGCGCCCAAGGCGAGAAGCTGGAGCTGCGCGAAGTATTGCCGCCACCGGTGGCACCGGAAAGCAACAGCGTCAGTGCGGTGGAGGAAGCGTTTCGCAGGTTCAGTTCCAGCGGCGAAAAAATTCCTGACGCGATGAAAATGGTGGCACCGGGCAAGGCGCTGGTTGGCTGGCAGCAACCAGATGTGCGTGGGTATGCCAGTTCGGACTTCACCAACTCCTGGAAGGATTTCACCGCCGAAGTTGCGGCGAGCCATTCAACTATCGAGTTATTGCAACAAGTCTTGGAGCGGCCGCAATTGTGCTTTCAACTGGATTACAAGCAAGGAGTCAAGTTGCTGCTGCCGCATCTCATGCCCATGAAACGCGCCACCCAAAAATTAATGGCCACTGCCGTATGCGATTTGCACAACGGCGACCCGGGCGCGGCGGCGACAAACATCCTCACAGCCCTGGCGCTCGTCCGGCGAAACGCGGCGGAGGGAGTGTTGATTTCACATCTGGTTCGCATCGCCATGACGGGCATCACGGTTCTGCCGACCTGGGAGCTGTTGCAAGCCACGAACGTCACAGACGCGCAACTCACCGCCGTGCAAACCGGCTGGGAGCAGATGAATTTTTTCAAGGATGCCGAATACGCTTTCACTATGGAGCGCGTCTGGATGACCGAGACCATCCGAAAATCGCGCGCCTCACACGAAGGTTTTCAGGAGACGTTCGGGCTGATGAGTTCCATGGGCAGTGCTGGCAGTTCATCCGGCGGCTGGAGCTGGCCGCCGGACTGGGAGGAAATCACGGCGCGTCCACGCCAGGCCATCGGTGAAACGATGTGGCGTTCGTCGTGGAGTTACGCGGACGAACTGTATTCACTGCACAGCCAGCAAATAATTTTGGAAACCCTGCGCACGATGCAAACCAATCGAAGCCAGTTTTACAAAGCGGACAGCGATGCAATGACAGCGCAGCTGACGACGCTTGGAGTCAACCACGCTCAAGGGACAGTTTTTCGCATGATGAAAATCCCTGACTTGGGCGATGTCTTTGGTGATTGGGGGTTTTCGAAAACCATCCTCAAGTTGCTGCGCGTGGAAACCGCCCGCCGGGTGGTGGTGACAGCGATTGCGTTGAAGCGTTTTCAATTGCAGCACGGAAAACTCCCGGACGCACTGGGCGAGCTGACACCGGAATTTCTCCCGACCGTTCCCATTGATCCGTTTGACGGCAAGCCCTTGAAGTATCAGCCCGACCCGGACGGAACCTATCTGCTTTATTCCGTCGGCCCGGACGGCAAGGACGACGGCGGCGATCCGACCAATCCTACCGCCAGCAGCGGCTCCAACGACTACTGGCAAAGCGATTACGCCCGCGACTGGGTCTGGCCGCAGCAGGCCACGGACGCCGAAATTCAGAAGTATTACGACACTCAGGCCAGGCAATCCAAGAAATGACAACGAGCTGATCTTGCAGCTTTCCCCTATGCAAACGCAACATCAGCGCATGAATTTTCCGCCGGAGTTGATCGAGTTTTTTACCCAGGCACGGTTCAACTCAAAGTTGCCGGCGATGTTCCCGTTTCGCGTGCAAGATGCGAAAAACAATGACACGCCCGCCTTCGACTCGATAGAAAAGCTTGTACGGAAACCGACGCGTGAGTAGGCGTCGAAAATCACGGTAATAAAAAGGGCAGCGCTCCGGGTCTGTTTCCAGTAGGTGAATCGCGGCGCGAATTTCAATCAGGAGTTCGTCGCCCAAACCAGCGCGCCGCGATTCATACCACGACCACGCCTCCTGCAAATCCGCCTCCGCGTTCGGCCGGATGATGACGCGCCAGTTCACTGGCGGGAGGATTTGCGGATTCGCACTTCAACTTCGTTCCAAGTCGAGCCGGCTTCGGGGTTGTGGCGGTATTCTTCCAATTCACGGTCGAGCAAGGCCTGTTCTTCAGCCAAGGGCTTGCTGCCGTGGAGCAACTCGTATTCTTCCAACTCGGTGATGCGCTCAAAGATTTCACGACGATCTTCCGGAGCCATCTTGGGCAACTCCGCCAAAATTTCCTTTTTGCTCATGGGGACATTCTAAATTTGCTGAAGGACGTTTGCAAGCGCCGGGCAATAGCTCAATTTGAGGTCGAGCCTGTGGCTCGACGAATCGGCGCACAGCGCCGAC
This sequence comes from Verrucomicrobiota bacterium, assembly GCA_025363535.1. Classification (GTDB taxonomy): domain Bacteria; phylum Verrucomicrobiota; class Verrucomicrobiia; order Limisphaerales; family CAIQOK01; genus CAIQOK01. The sequence continues at coordinate 16,603 of JANYDP010000569.1, forward strand.
ACTACACACAAATTGAGCCATTGCCGGTTGCTGGCGGGGATTGCCGTGCTCGCACCTTTCCGCCACACTCCCGCCCATGCACCAGACCACTGAAGCCCGCCGGCTCGCGGCGAATTCGCACACCGAACCCTGGCGTCGTTTTGGGCCGTACCTCTCCGACCGCCAATGGGGCACGGTGCGCGAGGATTATTCGCCGGGCGGCACGGCGTGGGATTATTTTCCGCACGATCACGCCCGCAGTCGTGCGTATCGCTGGGGTGAGGATGGCATCGCGGGTTTCAGCGACGAGCAATGCCGGCTCTGTCTCTCGCTGGCGTTGTGGAACGGGAAAGACCCGATTCTCAAGGAACGGTTGTTCGGCCTGTCCAACGAGGAGGGCAATCATGGTGAGGATGTGAAGGAGTTGTATTACTACCTCGATGCCACGCCGACGCATTCGTATTTGAAAATGCTCTACAAGTATCCGCAGCGGGAATTTCCGTACGCGCAACTGGTGGACGAGAACCGCCGGCGCAAAGGCGACAGCAAACAAATGGAGTTTGAACTGCTCGACACGGGAATTTTCGAGGACGACCGCTACTTCGATGTGTTCGTGGAATACGCCAAGGCCGGCCCGGAAGATATTTTGATGCGCGTAACGGTTCATAATCGCGGGCCGGAAGCGGCGGCGATCCACCTGCTGCCGCAATTGTGGTTTCGCAACACCTGGTCGTGGAAGGCGGGTTCCGGCAAACCCAATCTGCGTGCGATCGCCAGCAGCACCGTGACGGCGGAGGTTTCTGAACTGGGTGCCTTCCAATTTCACTGCGATGGCCAGCCCGAACTCCTTTTCTGCGACAACGAAACCAATGTGCGCCGGCACTTCGGCATGACGGACGCCGCTGGCCATTTCAAGGATGCGTTTGACGACTTCGTGGTTCACGGCCAGACGGACGCGGTGAATCCAAACCAGGAAGGCACCAAGGCCGGCGCACTTTACAAGCTGACCATTCCGGCGGGCAGTTCGGCGAACGTGCGGTTGCGGCTGACCAATGCCAGCGGGGCCAAACCATTTGCGGACTTCGACCAAGTCTTCGCGGATCGGCTGCGAGAGGCCGACGAGTTTTACGCCGCGTTGCAGCACGGCATTCACGACGCCGACGAGCGCAACGTCCAGCGCCAGGCTTTCGCCGGCATGATCTGGTCGAAACAATTTTTTAATTACGACGTCCGCAAATGGCTCCAAGGCGATCCCACCCAGCCGACTCCGCCGTCCAGCCGCAAAGAAGGCCGCAACGCCGACTGGCCGCACCTCAACAACGCCGACATCATTTCCATGCCCGACAAATGGGAATACCCGTGGTACGCCGCGTGGGACCTGGCGTTCCACACCATCCCGCTCGTGCTGGTGGACGCGGAGTTTGCGAAGGATCAGCTCGTCCTGCTCACGCGCGAATGGTACATGCACCCGAACGGCCAGTTGCCCGCGTATGAGTGGGCGTTCGGCGACGTGAACCCGCCCGTTCACGCGTGGGCGACGTGGCGCGTGTTTCAAATGGACCGCAAACAGCGACGCGAACAAGATCCCGCCGACAAAGGCGATTTGGAATTTCTCGAACGCGTCTTCCACAAGCTGCTGCTCAACTTCACCTGGTGGGTGAACCGCAAGGACGCGCAGGGCCGCAACATTTTCCAGGGCGGCTTTCTCGGCCTCGACAACATCGGCGTGTTTGATCGGAGCAAACCTTTGCCCACCGGCGGTTATCTCAACCAGGCGGACGGCACGAGCTGGATGGCGATGTACTGCCTGAACCTGCTGCGCATCGCGCTCGAACTGGCGCGGCACAACAAGGTCTATGAGGACATCGCGACGAAATTTCTCGAACACTTCCTCGACATCGCCGCCGCCATCAACGGCGTGGGCGAAGGCGCGCTGGGCTTGTGGGACGAGGAGGACGAATTCTATTACGACCATCTTTGTCTGCCGAACAATGCGAACGCGCCGATGAAATTACGTTCCATGGTCGGCCTGATTCCGTTGTTCGCCGTGGAAGTACTCGACCCCTCGCTGCTGGAAAGGCTGCCCGCCTTCACCAGCCGCATGAAGTGGTATCTCAACAACCGGCCCGACCTCGCGAAACTCGTTTCGCGCTGGCAGGAACACGGCGCGGGCGAACGCAGCCTGCTCTCGCTGCTGCGCGGACATCGCATGAAATGCCTGCTGCGCCGGATGCTGGATGAGACCGAGTTCCTCAGCGACTACGGCATCCGCGCGCTTTCGAAGGCGCATGAACAAAAGCCGTATCGCTTCAAGTGCAACGGCGACACGCTGGAAGTTCCCTACTGGCCGGCGGAATCGCAGAGCGGCCTCTTTGGTGGCAACTCCAACTGGCGCGGGCCGATCTGGCTGCCGGTGAATTATCTCCTCATCGAGTCGCTGCAAAAATTCCATCACTACTACGGCCCCGAGTTCAAGATCGAGTGTCCGACGCGCTCGGGAAAATTCATCACGCTGAACGAAGCGGCGAATGAAATTGCGCAGCGGCTCGCGAACCTGTTCCTGAAAGGCCCGGACGGGCAGCGACCCGTGTTGAAGTATCACGCCAAGCTCGCCACCGATCCGCACTTCAAAGACTACATCCTGTTCCACGAATATTTTCACGGCGACACCGGGCGCGGCATTGGCGCATCGCATCAGACCGGCTGGACGGGACTCGTGGCGAAATTGCTCATGCCGCGCCGCGAGTCATTACATCCGCATGACACGGTGTATCTGCCGCGCCCAACGACCTCACCGGATCCGATTCCAAAGAAAAGTCACCACCTTAAAAAATGAGCGAATGATTCTGCGATGCTTTGCATGGCCAAAAGCCAGGCACTTCAACCGATCTTTTCAGGTAATTTGCCGCCTAACTTCCTGATTTCTTTCGCCAGTTGGTCTGCCTGTCTTTCCAATTCCGCATTCTCAACCTGAAGCTGCTTCACCCGTTCCGTTGCCAGTTCATCCAAAATGCCCGGCTTCTGCTCCGCAAGCTGGCAAAGTTCGAAGTCCGGACTTTCGCGCAACTCTTTCAATGATTCCGTGACTGCCGCGATTTCCTTTTGCAACGTTTCATGCAGCCGCTTCAGTTGCGCCAGTTCCTCCACGTCGCCAAAATCCAGCTTTGTCCAGCCTCGACGCAGCAGGAAGCCTTGTGGATCTTCCGCGATTTCCCGCAACACCTCGATGTCGCCGTTGTCCTTGGCTTGATTGATGGCAGCGGTCAGCTTGTAATACGTCTCCAGCTTGTCCGGCTCGTGCGCGAAACGGTCGGGATGATACAGCTTCACCAGCTTTTTCCAGAGTCGCGTCAACTCGGCTTCTTGCTCGGCGGTGAGTTGCTTCTTCTTCTCCGCTGCTGCCGCCAGTTCTTCATAATCTTTTTCCGTCTGTGTTTTGGCCTGCTCGAAATCCTGCTCCGCCAGCTGCGCCGCTGCTGAATCGCCGCGCGTGAGCGAATTCAAAAACTTCCGCCGATAATCAATCGTGAGCCTTAGCCGGTCGCGCTTTTGATAATGCTCGCGCAAAAGCCGGAACAACGCAGCCTGCACCAAGTCCGCGCGTGATTTCTCTTTGGTGAACCCGGCTTCCAACTCAGCTAGACGTAAACGCGCGGCTGCTACTTGCTGGCGCAATTGCTCCAACTCTGGATTGGCATAAATAATGGGCGTTGTTGTTCTCAATTATCCTGAGGATTGTAGAGTGAAATCTTCAAGATGGGAAGGCATTGCCGAAAACAAGATTTTAGACCTACGCTGTTTTTGCAAAAGCCCCACAAGCGGTTAATGCTAATTCCAAGTCTTCGATGTCAAATGGCATTGAGAAAAAGGCATCCGCCCCTGCTTCGATCAAAGAGGATACATACTGATGATAAGTATGTGCGATATTGAAGTTTGAAATGATGAAAATTGGAGTGTGAAATTTTTTCTTTAGATCGGCAAGGAATTCCAAGACATTTGTTTTACCAATTCTCGACGGAAGATCAGGATTCAAAAACACGAAGAAGAGATCAAAGGATTTATCGGCCGCTGCGGTTAGCAATTCCTCTTTGTAAGTAAAACAATTGCATTGAACATCAGATTTTCCCGTTAATTTCCCTTGGATGTAAGAAATTAAGTATTCATCCAGACCGTCGTAGTAGCCGCATATTGCCACTTCAAACACGCGTTTTCTTCTTAACGCCAGCGCATCCGCAACCATGTCAGATAAAATTCGCTTCGCAGCAGGTGCAGCTTTTTCAACTGCATTTGGCGCTTTTCGCACCAGAGCATATTTCTCGGTCATGTTACTCTTTCAGTGCAAACTTTTTGCAAGATTCTCAAGTCCTTCGTTAGCTTGCCCATGTAACCGGGCTCTCCTTCCAAGCTTTCGGGCAAAAGAGTAAAGCCGTGATTCATATACCATCGGGCAAGTTTTTCCTTTTCCGATAACGGGCGATCGTAAGATTTGCAAATACCAACTATTGAAAGGAATCCTTGGTGTAAAACTAAATTCTGAAATTTATCAAGTATGTTGCTCCCAATTCCTTTACTAGCGAATTTACGCTCAATATGGAATTCAAGGAGCTTAACGGTCGTTGCATCTTGTGGTTCAAAAAGTAACTCCCCTACGAATTTACCCGATGAACTACAGATAATAAATCTCCAACACACGCAATGCCGCTGACAGGTAACTTGAAATACCTGCCCGTGTCTGTTTTTCACTGTGAATGGCTCAAACATATTTTTCTGCAATAGCACAGCCGCGTGTAATTGTCGTCATACGCTAAATAAGTTTGCACCCACAAAAAAGGTATTTTGGCTTCACCGGGGAAACACGCCCGCTCTAGCTTAATGACATGAATCTCGCGATAGCCTTTGCCGTATCAATGCCCCGCGCCCGGAGAAAATCGTTCTGTGTTCAAGCCGCTTTATCCAAAGTCACGGAGACACGCAAGCCGAGCGGCTCCAAAATTTCCTGCAAGGTTTCCAAGGTCGGATTGCCGTTCTTGGAAAGAATTTTGTAGAGGCTAGGACGCTTAAGTCCAACGCGGCCAGCCAGACTGCCCACGCCGCCGCCCGCCTCCACCACGTCCTTGAGCGCAATCAGGAAGGCCGCGCTGTCCTTTTGCGCCAGCACTTGCGCGAGGTATTCGGCGGCGTATTCGGGATCGCACAGCCGTTTCTTCAAATCAGTCTTGTAATTTTTTAGACGCATGTTTTGTAAATTGTTGCCACAGTTCCCGTGCGCGGCGGATGTCGCGCGATTGGCTGCGTTTATCACCTCCGCCCAGCAGCACCACGATTTGCTTGCCGTGCAATCCGTAATAAACCCGCAGCCCCGGCCCGAATCTGATCCGCAACTCAAACACGCCGCCACCGAGACGGACTTGAAATCGCCGAAGTTTCCGGCACGCACGCGGGCCAGACGCGCGTCCACCGCCGCCTGCATTTTCCTGTCGCGAAGGCAATCAAACCACTCGTCAAACGGGACGAGTCCGTTTTGAAGCTCCAGCTTCCTGATTTCCCTCTCGATCATTTTTTGAATTGTAATCTATAGGTGACAGAATTGTCAATTGAAGTTCTGAAGCGGAGAGTGCAACGCAACCACTTGCGGAATGCCGCAAATCTTCAGCGCATCCAGGCGATCTGCTCATGCCGCGCCGCGAGTCATTACATCCGCATGACACGGTGTATGTGCAGCGGCCGGCGACGGCGGCGAAAAGTGCGGGCAAGAAAAAGCCGGCGGGTGAACGCAAGCGGGCGAGGAAATAATTCACGAACACAGGGCCCGCCCTGTCGTTCCGAAGGCGCGCCGGACATCCTTCAACCCCGCGAGTCTTTGCCCGCGCGGCGGATGCGGCCCAGCAGTGTCAGTCCTCCCAGCAGCAGGATGGCGGCGCTGCCGGGTTCCGGCACAGTGGTGCCGATGTTCACCGACCAGTTTTGAATCGTGGAAGTGGCCAGCGGCGAGACATCCGCAAAGAACAAGGTCCAGGTGCCATTCGGATCCAGCCCGTTGAGGCCGCCCAGCATTGCGTTGCGCGGATCGGTGTCGAGCGCATTATAGGGATTCACGAAGCGACCATCCGGCGCGAAGTTTCCCGTGAGCGGATTGTTCAGCGCGGTGTGGATGTCGGTCAGATAGCTGTCCGAGAATTCCACGTTCATCCCCGAAACACCAGAGCCGCCGGAGTTGGCGGAAGTGCTGCCGAGGCGGTTCAGCAAAACGGAAAAACCGCTGCCGTGCGAGAGGTACGCGTAGAGATCGCCGTTCCAGCCGCCGCTGATTTGCAGATCCACGGTGACATTGGTGACGACCAGCGGACTGCCGGCGGAGACGTTGAAGGTGAACGCCACGCCGCTCGCGTTGTTGTCGGGAATGATCTGGCTGCCGATCCAGTTGGTGGAAATGGTTCCGGGCACCACAGTGGCGGCAACGCGGCCGGCGGTGAACACGGCGGCGAGGAGGCTCAAGATTTTTTTCATACAATTTTTGGCTGGGTGTTAATACGACGGATAGACGGTGCGATAGAAGCGCGTGGTGTTGCCATTCATCGGCTCGCGGAATTCAAAGATGCCGACGCCGAAACCTTGATCGTAGGTCGGCGCAGTGAGGTTCGCGACTTTTGCCCACGGGCCGGACAGGTCGGCCGCCGCTTCAATGGTGTAGGTCAGGCCGGGGATGCCGGCAAAGCGCACGACGAAATCGCCGCCGTCCACCAGCGGCCCGGAGACAATGTTGAGCGAGATCAATCCACCGTTGCCGACGGTGACGGTCACCGTGCCGGTCGCAGGCGAGCTCTGGTCGTCAGTGATGGTGTAGGTGAATGTATCGTTGCCACTGAAGTCGGCTGGCGGCATGTAATCCACCAAGATTTGACCCGCCACTCCATAGCGTACCACCGTGCCTCCCATGGTGCTGCCCGAGCTGACGGCCAGCACACGGAGAGCAAGCCCGCTCGGGTCAACGTCGTTCAACAAAAGCTTGGCGGCATTAAAAGTCACCAGCGTGTTGGTGGGAATGGTAAACGCATCCGGATTTGCGATCGGCGGCGGCAACACAATAAATGTGGATTCAGCGGAGAAAGGCGAGCCGGCAAACGCGGTGTCAATCGCCTGCACGCTCCAGAAGTAATTTCCCGGCGGCAAGTTCTTCAACTGCCAGCGGTTGGTGGAAGCATCGCCGGTTTGCACCACGCGCCGATAGCCGTTGGACAAATCGGCCAGCGGCGACTCAATCTGGATGCCGCCGGAATTGGTGCCGACGCGGATTTGATATTTCAGGCCGTCATAATTGGTAATGGTCACAGTGTTCCCGGTGATTATCCGCGTTTGGGCGTCGGTGGCTTTGGCCCAGGTGAGCGAGATGAGATTGCTTGAACGCGTTGAAACCAGACTGGTGGGTGCGGTCGGCGGCGTGTTGGTGGCGTTGTTGTTGTTGCGATAGAGCAAAGTCTGCGAGGGCTGGCCGCTGGTGAGCAGGGTGAACGGCACGCCGGTGATCATCACGTCCAGCCGCCCGTCGTTGTTGAAGTCGGCCCAGGCGACGGCCCCGAGATAATTCGTGGGCAACGTGGTCGCGAGCTTGCTGAATTCAATGACCGTCGGCACGGTCGTGGTGTTCTGATAGATGCGCGTCATGCCGCTGGTGGCCAGCCCAGTGGTCGTGCCGCTGATGAGAATGTCCGGCTTGCCATCGTTGTCGTAATCGCCGGCGGCCACGGAGGCGTAGCGCGCGCCGGGCAGTCCTGTTTGCGTGCTGACGAATGAAAAGTTTCCGACGTTCCGGTACAGCAGCGACAGGTACGAACCGTTGTAACCGGTCAGCAAAATGTCCGGCAGCCCGTCGTTGTTGAAATCAGCCACGGCCAGCGAGCAGTTGTAAACGCCGGTCAATGTTGCGGCCTGGGTGAACGTGCCGTTGCCGTTGTTGCGATAGACCAGCGCTGTTCCCACACCGGTCGTGGACTGTCCGGCGATGACGACATCCAGATCGCCGTCGCCGTCAAAATCCGCCCACGCGACGGAGCCGAGGTAAATGCCCGCGAGCGAGACGGCGTTGCTGAAGGTGCCGTTGCCGTTGTTGTGGTAGATGCGGGTGATTGCGCCGCTGGACGAGCCGTTTGAGGTGCCGGAAAGGAGCACATCGGGCCGGCCATCGTTGTCGTAATCACCCCAGGCCACCGCGCTGTTGAGCAGGTTGGGCAGGCAGGCGTTGATGTCGGTGAAGGTTCCGTCGCCATTGTTTCGATAGACGCGCGCGATGGCTCCTTGCGTGTTTCCATTCGTGGTGCCAGTCAGAATCACATCCAGCCAGCCGTCGTTGTTGAAGTCACCCCACGCCGCGCTGCCGAGCGTGACGTTAGGCAGGCCTGCGGCGACGGACGAGAACAAACCGTTGCCATCATTGCGGTAAAGCCGCGTCACCGGAAATGTGAGATTGCCGTTGGTGTTGCCCGCGATCAGCACGTCGAGCCGACCGTCGTTATTGTAATCACCCCACGCGATCAAACTGTTTTGCACCTGGATGAAATTGCTGGACTGCAAACTGAACTGCTCGGCGGTCACGGTGAAGTTGTCGCTGGCGAACGCGCCCTGCGCATCCGTGACGGTGACGGTGATGACGGAAATTCCGTTCGTGCGCGCGGTGACTTGGATGGTGCAATTGGACGGAAAGTTCGCACTCGGAACTCCACGCGTCACGACGATGTTGTTCGTCGCCACGACGTTGGTGTTCGACGAGCGGACGGTGATGGTGAGGCTGGCGGCAAACGTTTCGGCATCGCCGATGGTGAAGGGCAGCACCGGACCGGGAGAATTGGTGCCGGGTGCGATGGTGATGTTCGGAATGTCCGAGATCGCCGGGCGCGCGTTGGTGACGGTGAACGTGCCATCAGCAGCGGTCGGCGCACCCGGGAATGCCGACCCGGCGAAGGCGGTGTCAATGGCCTGCACGCTCCAGTAGTAGGTGCCTTTGGGCAGATTGATGAGCAGCGCACGGTTGGTTGGGCCGGCATTGCCCATCGCGGCGACGCGACGCAGGCCGGTCACGGGATCGGCCAGCGGCGAGACGACATCAATGCCGCCGGGCGTGGTGCCGACGCGCAGATTGTAGTTCAAGCCGTTGGAACTGGTTTGTGAATCCAGCGGGCGCGACCAGGTGAAGACCACCGAATTGGTTGGCCCGGTCGTGGACCCGAGACTGGCGGGCGCGGCGGGCGGCGTGTTGGTAATGTTGCCGACGTTGCGCATCAAGGTGGACCGGCTGCCGACGAACACGGCGTCCAAGGTGCCATCGTTGTTGTAATCGCCCCACGCCAGCGCACCGTTGCTCGTGGGCGGCAGGGTCGTGTTCAACGTGTCGGTAAACGTGCCGTTGCCGTTGTTGCGATACAGCTTGGCGATGCTGCCCGTGCTGTTGCCGACGAGCAGATCAAGATAACCGTCGTTGTTGTAATCGCCCCAAGCGATCTGCGGCCCGCTGACGCCAGAAAAGGGTGCCGCTATGGCGAAGCTGTTGTTGCCGTTGTTGTGATAGACGGCTGAAACGCCGCCGCTCGTGTTGAAGACGGCGAAGTCCAGCAGGCCATCGTTGTCGTAATCACCCCATGCGGCGGCGCTGCTGATGGTGCCGCCGAACGAGTTGACGGTGATGTTGGCGAAGTTGCCGTTGCCAAGGTTGCGGAAAATGTTTCCAACGGAGGCGATGCCGTTGAGCGAACCGACGAGCAGGAGATCGGGCCGGCCATCATTGTCAAAATCACCCCACGCGGCGGTGCCGCTGTTCGGGCCGGCGGCGCGGTTGTCCGTTGTTCGCAAATCCAGGTTCATGTCGGTGAACCCGCCGCCGCCGTCGTCGTTGCGATAGAGCCGCACAATGTTGGTTGACACCGCCGTCGTGCCGTTGGTCGTGGTGACGAGGCCGCATAGGAACAGATCGGGCGCGCCGTCGCTGTTGAAATCGCCCCACGCGACCGAGCCGGCATAGCAGCCGGTAAGGCCGGCGTTCATGTCGGTGAAGGTGCCGTTGCCGTTGTTGTGATAGATGCGCGTGATCGGAATGTTGGAGCTGGTCAGTCCGCTGATGACCAGATCGAGACGTCCATCGCGGTCATAGTCTGACCACGCGGCGGCGCTGCGGTACACGCCGGGCAGGCTGATGAAGTTGGTGAACACGCCGCCGTCGTTGTGATAGACGCGGGTGACGGCGCCGGATTGGAGATTGTTCGTCGTGCCGGTGACCAGGAGATCAAGCTTGCCGTCGTTGTCATAATCGCCCCACGCGACCGTGCCATAAGTCAGCGACGGAAAATTATTCGTGACCAGGGTGAAGGCATCCACGGTGACCAGGAAGCTGGTCGCGCCGACTCCGCCCAAGGTGTCGGTGGCGCGGATTAGAATCGTCGTGGTGCCGACCGCAGTCGGAGTAATGACCGCCGTGCGGTTGTTACCTGAACCGCCGAAGACAATCTGGTTCGTGGGCACCACGCTTGGATTGGAAGAAGTCGCGCTGAGGACAAGTTGATCGGCGGGTGTTTCCGCGTCCACAACGGTGAAGGCAATCGGCGCGGTGGATTGGTTGGCGGGCACGCGCAGATTATTGATGCGCGACAACTGCGGCAGGTTGTTGATGACCGTGAAGACAAAACTTGCCTGGTTGGACAAGCCGCCGGGATCCACCACGGTCAAAGTAATGGTTGTATTCCCAAGCAGGTTCGTAATCGCGGTCGGAGTGATGGTGCGGTTCGTGTCGGTGCCGCTGAGGACGATCAGTTCGTTCGGCACCAGGTTGGTGTTGGACGAGGAGACCGTGACGACCAGGTTGCTCGCGGCGGATTCCGCGTCAGACACGGAGAAGGCGAGCGGCAGCGGCGGCGCGAGATAAGAAACGATTTGACTGCCGGGCGCGATGATTTGTGGCGGGGTGTTGAGAACGGTAAGCACGGCGTTTCGGCTCAGGGCAAAACCGCCGGTGTTGGTGATGGACACGGAGTAGAGATTGCCACCCCGGCTGAAGGTAAGGTTGCTCACCGTCAGCGAGGAGTTGGTTTCACCGGCGAGGCTGCCGCCGTTGACGAGCCATTGATAACTCAGCGGCAACGTGCCGCCGGCAGCGACGTTGAACAGGGCCGTGGCACCAAACGGCGCGGCTG
>JANYDP010000588.1 GCA_025363535.1 Verrucomicrobiota bacterium
GCAAAACAGAGCTGCGGTTGCGGCAAATCTTTTGAAGCGTGACGGCGGCAACGCTGGTCAGGCAATAATAACGTTCCGTGCGATGCGGAACGTTTTTTTATGCACACAAAGGGTTCCAACGTCTGGCGGCATCAATGCACGATCCGCATATTTTGCACGGATGGCGGACGGGTTAGGCCGGGGAAGATGGAGTCATCTTTTTGGCTCGTGTAAACGCGGGCGATTTCAGCGACGGACAGCGGCCGGTTCCAAATCGCCAGGTCACTGAGGGAGCCAAGATAATTGTCTCCACCCCAGCCGCCGCCGAAACCCAGCCCCCGGCTGCCGCTGAAATCTTCAATCTGGCCGCAGGGCACTTCCGCCGACAGGCTGCCGTCGAGGTAGATTTGGGTGGCAATGCCTTCATAGACAAAAACCAGATGATGCCATTCGCCAATGGTGACGGTGGGATTTTGGGGATGCAGGCTGCCGTAGGCGGCCAAGTCGGGGGACGTGGCATTATCGCAAAAGACGCGGACGAGGTTGGTGGTCGGAGTGGTGGTCGGACCGACGCCGCAAAAGACCAGCGAACCGACGTCCACGATCACTTCGATGTTGGTCGGCTGATGATCCGGCTTGAACCAATACGAGACCGTGAACGGACGCGCGAGCTGGGTGCTGCGTGCAAGGTATGGGTGGTAAGCCAGCGGAAAACCGCCGAGAATCTGGCCGATGTTCGGCAGGGCGAAGGTGGGGTTTTTGACCGGGTTGGTATTTTGGAAGTGCAGCGCCTTCTGTCCGGGACGGTGGCCGGGTGTGCCCGGAGTCAGATAATTTTGAGCGGAGCCGGACAGCGCGATGGGGTGGCCGTTGCCGGAGGAGTCAGTCAAGGTCGCCGCCGAATTTTCCCCGAGCCGCCAATAACCGGCCAACCCCGTGAGGTAGTAGGAGGCACTTGTCTCGTTCAGGCCGCTCTGCACGGTGATCAGCGTGCGCCGGGGATCCTGCGTGCGGTTGGTGGAATCGTAAAAACTGACGATGTACTCGCCGACATCGCTCAGCGTGGGCGTCCAGGAAAAATTTCCGAATCCATCCAGGACATTGGTGGCCGGCAGGCCGGTCACCATGCCTGGAACTGCGCCCTGGATCAATGGAGCCGGAAAAGAAATCGTCGCGCCCGGCACCACCACGGGCCGGGGCAGGGTGCGATCCAGCACATACGGATAAACTTCCATGATCGTTCCGTCGTTGTGGCGATTGTTCGCCAGCGTGATGGGCGGGGGCTTGGCCGGATCGAGAATGTCCGCCTGCTGATCGTAGAAAGTGATCGGCGGGCCTTCCCATTGATACCAGCGGATCGGTGCGTGGGTTAAGCCGGCCAGGCTGTTGTTTGCAAACTCCGCGCTGCCTGACAAACTGGCGATGCCGATGGAGCCGACCAGCGGGTTGGTCGGGGTGAGGCGGTCGCTGAACTGGAAAAGGTTGCTTTGAATGATGGCGAGTTGGATCGGCGCGCGCAGCGGTTCGTGCAGAATGACGCCCATGCGCCAGCCGTAATCGCTGGGGCCGCTGCTGCCGGCGACCGGCGTGGTGTAATAGTGTGGGTCGAGTTCCACCAGGTTTCCTTCAAACCGCACGCTTTGCGCCGCGCCCGTGCCGAAATTCAAACCACCGATCACGTCCCGGAAATGATTGTTGCGCACCCGCACGTCGTTCAAATCGAAGGTGTCGTTGTAGTAACCGCTCTGGACGTGAACGATGAAATTGTCCTCGATGATTCCGTTTTTACAGCCGCCCAGGGTGATGCCATGCGAGGCCCGTTCAGTGAAGGAGTTTGTATATGGGTTGAGTTGAAGTGACTGGTCATACATCACTCCATTCACGTAGTTGTTTCGGATGACCACATTGACCATGTACAAGGCATTGCTCTGGGCGTCGCGGCCGCCGCCCTGGTAGCCGATCATCAGTGGCGTGTATTTGTTCAAACTCTGGGGCGCAATGACTTCACAGTCCTCGATGTGGAAATTATGGACGTTGCCTGAGCCGGCGTTGAAACCCGTCATGCCGCCAGGTTCCAAGTTGGCGAGGCGTGAGCCGAAACCCTTGACGCGCAGGCGGCGCAACTGGGTGTTGTTCCCAGCCAGCGTCACCCCGGTGCGCACCCAGCCGGAGGTTTTATTTCCGCCTTCGTGCATGTTGGCGTCCACGGTCAGGTCTGAAATTTCCATGTTGTCATAAACTCCCAGCCCGCTGCCGGTGGAGTTGCCGATCACATGCGCGAGGGCGTTGGAATTTCCGCCGACCAGTTGCAGCAGCGTTGCGTCCTTGCCCGCGCCCTTGATCCGCGTGCCGGCAGTGGGGCTCCAGGACAGGTTGCTGGGGCGTCCGCCAAAGTCGCCGTGGGTTTGGTAAGTGCCCGGGCCAATGTGCAGGAAC
>JANYDP010000003.1 GCA_025363535.1 Verrucomicrobiota bacterium
CATATTGAAACCTATCTATCGCGCGAGGATGTCCGGGCGTTGGAAAAAGTTGCCGCCATCGTGGAGCAGGTGCGCGAAAGGAATGACTTGTTCGAGATAAGTAACGCGCATTGGCAGACGTTTTGGGAATCGGTCAACGCAAGTTTGCTCGCCAGTGTGGAAAGCCTGCTTCTGGATTTGGACACGCTGGTTTTACCGGAAAAACAAACGGATGATCTGGAAGAGGCATCAAAGTTTTATGATGTTTCACGGCAACGCATCCAAAAATTTCTTCAAGGCTATGAAAAGCAGGACGGCGACCGAACCAATTCCGTCATGGCTGCGTTTGTCGCTCAAAAAGAATTTGCCAATTGTCAGGAGCAGCTTGCGCCATTGCCAAAGTATTTAGAGCTGTCGCCGCACAGTCAAACTGCGCCCGATTGGAAATGGCTGCATGAGATTGTCGCGTGGCGGGATTTATTTGAACGTCTGCGCGGCCAGCAAAAACTGGACATTGATAGTTCGCTTTGGTCGAAGTTGCGCGACAGCTTGCAAAGTCACCAAGCCGAGATGAAGCAAGATTACGTGGGTTTGGAAAATCTTTTCGACGGCTGCACTTCAAACTTGTCTGATTACGATTTACTCACGGCGCTCATCGCTGAAATTTTGAGCGACCTGCCCCGGCGTCCGTTGTGGTTGGAAAAGAAACGCTGGCGGGAAAAGATTGCCGCGTTTCCTGAAATCAAAGCTCTTTGGAATAAAATTCTCGAAAGCTCTGTGAAGCCACAGCAAGCGCAGCGATTGTTCTGTTTTAATTTGCTGCGGTTGTGCGATCCGGTTGCAAAACCACACGGGCCTGAATTCAAACAGACACTTCATAATTTCGTTGAACGCGACGAAAAACTGGCTTCGTGGGTGATTGACCACATGAAAGCCAATCTGCGTGAAAAGATGGACAACGCTGCGGACGATGCAGCCCACAGCGAATCTGAACTCCGGCGGTTGGCTGGATTACAGCGAATTCGCGGCACGGTTCGCGAATTGGCAAACGCACATCTGGATTATCTGCTTACAGCGAAACCTTGCTGGCTGATGAGTCCAACATCTTTGGCCAACTTGATTGACTCGAAAATTTTTGAGGAACATGGCGTTCCTTTTGATTTGGTAATTTTCGATGAGGCTTCGCAAATTCGTGTGCTGGACGGCTTGCTTTCCATGTCGTTTGGCAAACAGGTCATCATCGTCGGCGATAAAAATCAATTGCCGCCAACGGATTTCTTTGCGGGCTTCGCCAGCCCAGAAGCCGAGACGGAAGACTTTGGCGTCAGCGAAAGTTTGCTGGAAGAATTCGGCGGCGTATTCGAGGAAGATAAAACGCAAGTGATGTTGATGTCTCATTACCGCAGCGAAACGCCCGACCTCATTCGCTTTTCCAACGATTGGTTTTACGGCGGGAAATTAGAAATGTATCCGCCAGCGCACGTCACCGGTATCGGTCGTCGGCTGCATCCCGTTCCAAATGCCATTTATTCTGAATCCGGCCAGCGAAATAATCCAACGGAAGCCAAAGAAGTTGTGAAGCTCATCGAGTTGCACGTCCGCGAGCATCCTGAAAAATCTCTTGGCGTCGTCACGATGAACATTTCACAGATGGAACTCATTGAAGAACTCCTGCTGAACATTTCCGAGAAGGTCCGCGCTTTCTGCTCCGACGATTCAAAATTCTTTCTGCGAAATTTGGAAACCGTGCAAGGCGATGAAATGGATCGAATCATCTTGAGCCTGACTTACGGGAAAAATGCCAGCGGACAATTCAACGCATCCGTGCTTGGCCCGTTGAACAAAAGCGGCGGCGAACGCCGTTTGAATGTCGCCATCACCCGCTCGCGAAATGGAATGACAATCGTTTCTTCACTCAAGGTTGCTGACCTTCTGGCAACAAACGCGCAAAGCCGGGGCTTCAATTGTCTAAAAGATTTTCTTGGCGAGTTGGAAAACACAGAACAAGCCCGCACGTTCGGAATCGGCAGCAAACGATTTGAGCGGAAAAACGATGGGGTTTCAAACGTCGTTTATTGTGAGTCGCCATTCGAGGAGCAAGTCGTCGAATTTTTGGAGAACGAGGGCTACGACATCGAATGTCAATATGGTGCTGGGAAATTCCGGCTCGACATCATCGTGAAAGAACGCGGCAAAAATCTTCTCGCCATCGAATGTGACGGCGCGGCTTATCACAGTTCGCTCGTCGCACGAACACGTGACCGGGCAAGGCAGCGGGTTTTGGAAAGACTCGGTTGGAAAATTCACCGTGTCTGGAGCACAAACTGGTGGCATTTCGAGCAACAAGAAAAAGAAGGCATCGTGGCTGCAATTAACTCTGCTCGCGGGGTGTAATTTCTTTTGAATCCTTCTGCCGCCCTTACAGGGCTTGGAAATTTTTTGACGATTAACCCAAGGCGTTGCCCTGGGCTATCATCTGTCGGGCTTTCAGCCCTTCCGCCTTCGCGCGGCTTTGGCGTGACAAGTTGAATCAACGCGCATCAGCGTCAATCAGCGGTTCAAGGTTTTGCTTTCTATTGCGGCAATTCCGTTCGCGTGGTTGGCGTGGTTCGCGGTTTCCTTTGCGACTCCGCACCTTTGCGTCTTGGCGTTGAATTCCTCCGCCTTGCCGCGCCGGAATTTTTTCGTCATCATCGCGCAAATGAAAAAGAAAATTTCTGCAAAGCCGTCACGCATCACGCATCACGCATCACCTAACATGCGTCCGTTCTCCAGCGGCCTGCTGGATGGACCGCACCGCGCTGCTGCGCGCGCCATGCTTTATCCTGTCGGCTTCACGGACGAAGATTTCAAGAAGCCCCTCATCGGCATCGCGTCCACCTGGAGCAATGTCACGCCGTGCAACATGCACATTGATAAACTCGCGCTCGAAGCCGAGAAAGGCGCGAACGCCGGCGGCGGCAAGGCCATCGTCTTCAACACCATCACCGTTTCGGACGGCATCTCGAATGGCAACGAAGGCATGAAATACTCGCTCGTCTCGCGCGAAGTCATCGCCGACTCGATTGAAACCGTCGTCGGCTGCGGCGGCATGGACGGCTACGTGGCTGTCGGTGGTTGCGACAAAAACATGCCCGGCGCGATGATCTGCATCGCCCGCATGAACCGCCCCGCCGTGTTCGTCTATGGCGGAACAATTTTGCCCGGCTGCCTCACTGCCGCCACTGCGCCCGCCAACTCGCCGAACGTCGGCAAAGACCTTGACGTCGTCTCTGTGTTCGAAGCCATTGGCCAACATGCCGCCGGAAAAATTTCCGACGCAGAACTGCACGCCGTCGAATCCTGCGCGATTCCCGGACCGGGTTCATGCGGCGGCATGTATACCGCCAACACCATGGCCAGCGCGATTGAAGCGCTCGGCATGAGCCTGCCCAACAGCTCCGCGCAAAACGCCATTTCCCCCGCGAAGCTCGATGATTGCCGCCGTGCCGGTGCTGCGGTCGTCGAGATGTTGCGCATGGGCCTCAAGCCTCGCGACATTCTCACGAAGAAGGCGTTTGAGAACGCCATTACCGTCGTCATCGCGCTCGGCGGTTCGACCAATGCCGTGTTGCATCTGCTCGCCATCGCGAGCGCGGCGGAAGTGAAGCTCACCATTGACGACTTCACGCGCATCGGCAAACGCGTGCCCGTGCTCGCCGACCTCAAGCCCAGCGGCAAATACAGCATGAGCGCGCTCGTCGCCATCGGTGGCATCCGTCCGCTCATGAAGACGCTGCTCGACGCCGGATTGCTCCACGGCGACACCGTGACGGTGACCGGTCAAACGATGGCCCAAACCCTCAAAGGCGTCGCACCGTATCCGAACGGCCAGCAGATCATCCGCGCGCTCGACAACCCCATCAAGAAAGACAGCCACCTCGTTATCTTCTACGGCAACCTCGCCCCCGGCGGCGCGGTCGGCAAAATCACCGGCAAGGAAGGCACGCGCTTCGAAGGCAAAGCCATCGTGTTCGAAGGCGAAGAGAAGGCGCTCAAAGCCATTCTCGACGGCACGGTCAAAGCCGGCCACGTCATCGTCATCCGCAGCGAAGGACCGAAGGGCGGACCGGGCATGCGCGAAATGCTCGCGCCCACCAGCGCCATCATGGGCAAGGGCCTCGGCAAAGACGTCGCGCTGCTCACCGACGGACGTTTCAGCGGCGGCAGCCACGGGTTCGTCGTCGGCCACGTCACGCCGGAATCCTACGTCGGCGGCCCGCTCGCCCTCGTGAAGAACGGCGACAAGATCGCCATTGATTCCGTGAAGCGCACCCTCACCCTCGACGTGCCCGCGAAAGAACTGGCCAAGCGTAAGAAGG
>JANYDP010000019.1 GCA_025363535.1 Verrucomicrobiota bacterium
CCCCACGCCGCCCATCATCAGACACCCGTGCTCACTTGAACAGGCAGATGAAGAAGCCCGCCATGAAAATCACCACGCTCAGGATGGCCACGGAGATTTGCGTGATGGTGCAACTGGCCAGGATGTCCTGGCCGCGCACTTCGCCCTGGTGCCGGTTGTATTCAAACAGCTTGTCGCCCGCGTTCTTGACGCGCTTGTGCACCGGCACCATGGCCTGGGTGTAAAGAGCCAGCGCCTCGCTTTTTTTCCCGGCGACGGCCAGCTCCAGCACCTTTTCCCGAATTTCGAAATAGGCCTTCCGTTCCCGGATGAGGGTCTCGTAGTTGGTTCGGTCTTCGGCTGAATCAAGCTGGCTCCCATACTGTTCCAAATAGGTGGTCGTCCGCGTACTCAGCATGGTGATTTCGTCGCGAATCGCGCGTTGTTGCACGGGATCCTCCGTCACCACCACCAGCAATGTCCGCGAGGCATCAGCCAGATATGCATTCGCCGCGCCGGCAAAGGAAAGTCCCGGCAGGGTGTCCTCGACGATCAATTGGGCGTTGTGCTTGAGGCGGCTCAAACTGAGATACCCAAACGTGCCGGCGATGGTCACCACCACCAGACTGGTGCAGAAAATTTTGATCCAGATTCTAAATGTCATATTGGCGGTTGATCCAGTGGTTGTTTAATCCCGCTTGTGTCTGGTCGTCATATTATTGTCCGGGGAGTTGCTCGCAAGCTGCTTTTACCGAACCGTTGCCCGATAAAATTCATTCATCCGCTTCCCTTTGAATTCCCAATCATAATTTCGTTCCACACTTTTCCGCGCCACCTGGCCGTCCTGCCGCAACCGTTCGCGATCCGCATCGTACGTCCGCAGCGCCTGCGCCAAACCCTTGATCACCGCCGCCCGGGAACCCAGCGGAACCGCGATGCCGCCGCCTTCCGCCAACGCCGTGTCCGGCCCGCCCGCCGCAAGGCAGATCGTCGGCATCGCGTTGCACATCGCTTCAATCACCGCATACCCGCCGGTGTCGTGCAGGCTGGGAAACAGGCACACGTCAAAATTTTTATACGCCGCCAGCGTTTCCTCGCGCGGCAGACGCCCGCAAAACTCCACGCGCTGTGTCAGCCCCAGCTTGACCACCATTGCCTCCAGGGTTTTCCGAAACGGCCCGCTGCCGATCAGGGTCAGGCGCGCATCCGTGCCGGAAGCCTGCAAGGCGTGCAAGGCAAAGTCGAGGCCCTTGAGTGGAATCAAGTTCCCGACATACAACAGCCGCAGCGGCCCTCGGGAAACCGGGCGCGGCGGCACCGAAAAATTTCCCGTCTCCAAACCAATCGTCGGCATCAGGCGGGTGGCGATGCCCAGCTCCGCAAACGTCGCTTGCATCTGGCGCGTGGAAACCAGGATCAAGTTCGATTGTTTGGCCCGACGCCGCAGCACGCCGGCGGTCGCAGTCTGGAGCAGGTTGTCGCCGTTGCGGATGATTTCTGAAATCAACGCGCCGGGATGACGCCACGGCAGCAGCGCGGCGGGAATGGATTCCACGCCGCCCACCGGCCCCCAGAGGCACGGCACCCCGTGGCCCCAAATCGCCGTCGGATACCGGAAGGTCGCGAAGGTGACGTGATGCAGCAGGTCGAATTTTTCCCGCCGCACGAGTTCGGCAACTTGCCGGTGCGCGGCGCGCTGCCACAAGACGTAATAGCCGCGATGCAGCCGCAGACGCTGTTTCAGCTTCAACCACCCGGGAGAGAGATCGAAATAAATGAACTTTGGCTGCGCTCCGGCTACCCGGGAAAGTTCCGCCTCAATGGCCGGACGATTGTTGGCGCGGGTCAGCACGGTCACGTCATGAAAACGCGCCATCTGCGTGGCCCACTGCCAGCCGACTTCCGGCTCGCTACCCTTGCCCGGTTCGCAGGCGTAGGCAGAGATCAGGACTTGGAGGCGTTGATCCATGCGTTGGTTAACAGTTCCAGCAAGGCGCGGATTTCCGCGCGGCCTTCGCTGGGTTTTAAGACTTCCACGTTGTAAAGGAGGTAGGCAAGCAACAGTTCCCGCTCGCGGCCGGTGATGCCGCAGCGGTTGGCGTAATTGGAAAAATCCTCCGAACGCAGCAGGGTTTCCAGTTCATCGCGCAACGCCGGGGCGGAAAGTTTCTTCACCAGCACGCCGGACTGAACGACGAAATGAAACCAGTCCCAGCCCGGCACCCCGGCCAACTGCCCGCGTTCCCAATCCAGTGCGATGCCCTGGCCGGTGCGCTGATCCCGTCTCAAATTCCACGGTGTAAAATCCCCGTGCCAGATCACGCAGCGCGGCGTTTGTTCGCCGAGGCGGGCTAGCGGTTGCCAGCGCGGCGCGGCGGCGAGGTGCGAGCTAAGTTCCCGCCACGGCGCGGTGGCCGAGAGCATTTTCCGCTCGGCTTCCACGACCCACGCGTTCATGAGTTTCGGCACCACTTCTGTATCGGTCCTGGGCGAAAATTCTCCATCGCAAAAATCCTGGGCGAACGCGCTGAGATTTTTTTCGCGCAACGTGCCCGCCAGTCGGGGAAGTCCCGCGAGACCGGCGGGCACGGCGCCGAGGAATTTCAGTTCCCGCTCGATCAACGGCTGCGCGGTTTCGCCCAAGCCGACTTTGACGATGCGGACCGGCGTGCCCTCGTTTCCGAACAGCAGCAGAATAAACCGACGGCCGGCGGTGCGCGGATTGCCGCACAGAATGCCGGTGGCGGGGAAATGATTTACTCCGGCCTGAGTCGTCAGAAACTTCGCAAACGGCGAGGCTGCATCCACGCGGACCTCCGCCCGCTCCAGCGACAACGGCAAATTTAATTTCAAAGCCGCGCGCAAAAGTTTTCGCACCAGTCGTGCTTTCGCTGTCTGCGCCGGATAGAGCGACAGTGACTGGGCGGCGGCCCGGCCGGACTCAGGAATCACCAGCAGCGGTTCACCGCGCCGCCGCAGCACCCGCCAGCACACCACGGTCTCCGACGCGGAGCTTGTGTGAAACAAATCCTGCCAGCCGGGTTGCGTTGAAAGTGCCGATTCCATTTGGTGTTTAGTGGAAGCGCCGATCCTTTTTGGTTTTCGCCTGGAGGTGGGCGAGCACTGCGGCGGCGATTTCATCCGCGATTTGATTCACCGGCCGGCTGCAATCCACGGCGCGAATGTTCCCACCCTGCTTGGCCACCGCGCCGTAGCGCTGCAACAATTCGCGCAAGGTTTCCAACGGCACTTCGCCTTTGCGCTGGTGGATGGTTTCCGCGTCCGCCAGCAAGACGAAGGTCAGCTCGGGTTGCGGCACGAGGCGGCAGAAAAGATTCATCAGACCCGCCGGCAGCTTCAGCCGGTAGCGCCGGGGATCACAAACCATGTCCTGCGCGTAACGGTCAAAAATGACGAGGTGATTCTTCGCGCGGTATTTCCAGATGCGCAGCGGATAACCGAGCCAGTAATCCAGCCAGTAATAAAAAAACCGCAGCGCCGACACCGCCGCTGAGTGCGGTTGGCGGCCATGCGGATCAGTGACCGGCCCGGAAGTTTTCTCGCGTTTGCCGAGCAGCACGCCGACGTCGCGCAGAAAATGCGGCCGCCAATGGCGATCCTCGACCTCGCCGAAATAGTACTCGATGCATTCCTTCACCGCCGCAATCACCGTGGATTTTCCCGAACCATCCGGCCCGAGAAACGCGAGGCAGAGGCCCGGCGGCGCGATCACAGTGCCAAGCTCCTTGAGCCAGTAGCGGGTGATTCGGAAAACGGTTTTGAAAGGACGGCGCAACAACGACCGCACTTTGAAGGCGCGGCGCAGTTGGCGGGCGTACGGCCGCATCACATCGGGCGGAGGTTCCAGGCCGCCGATCAAATCCACCGGCGGCCGGCGGCCCGCGCCGAACTCGCGTTCCAGCACCCGAAAAAATTCCGCAGCCTCGGCCGGCGTTTGCAAAAGCGCGGCGATGCGCGGCGCATAGCGGACTTTGTAAAATCCGCCCCAGAGCACGCTGGTCAGGAAAAGATTCAACGCCTCGTGCGCCGGACGGGCCACTTGAAAATCTCCTGAAGCGCGGCGCGCGGAAAGCAATTCGGTTTCGGTGACATACGGGAGGCTGTGCCAGGTGTAGGCGCCGTGATAAAAATCCAGGTGGATGGCCTGCGGTTCACCGGGCGCGGCGCGAAACCAGACGGCGAGGACGTAGTCGCGTTCGTGAATGTGCAGAACAGTGCCGTTGGCTTCCCGCAACGCAGCGCGAAAAATTTCCACGGCCCGGGGAACATCCGCCCGCTGGAAAAAAACATCCAGATCGTGCCCCATGCGGGCGGGAAAAGTTTCGTAGTTCCGCAGCAGCAGCGTCACGATGTTCGCCGCTTCGAGCCGGGCGAAGAAATCCTTGAACCACCTGCGTTCGTTGCTGGAAAGTTGGCGGTCCCGCTCGTTCATGAGTTAAAGATTTGCAGAATCAACCGGCGGGCGACGTACCAGGGTTGCAGGCAGAAGGCCTTGACCAGCCGCTTCAAGGTGCGCAATTCGTGGCGTTCCCCAAACGCAAAGCCGGCTTCGCGATAGGCCACCTTGGCCTCGGTCTTCCGCCAGCGGTTGAGCCGGGTGAACCACGGCAGACGGTTGCGAGCGACGAGGAATTCTTCGCGGGTGGGTTCCGGCACCCCGCGCCGCCGCGCGTGCAGGCAGGCTTTCACCCACTCGTATTGAATCCGGGAGTTACGCGTGTTGGAGGAGACGGCCGAGCTGGTGTGGACGCGGTAGGCGGTCAGCATTTCCGGCTGCACGAGAATCTGCCAGCCGGCTTCGGCAATCCGATTCCACAGATCAATGTCGCTGGCCGGCCAGAACTGAGGGCGGAAACGCAGCGCGGGATTTTTGATCACCTCCGCGCGCAGCATGACCGCCGGACAATACAGGCCGATGGTCTCCTCGGTCTGCAAATAGCGCTGGAAATCCCGCTCGCTCAAAAGATCCAAAACTCCGTGGGCGATTTTCACGCCCTTCGCGTTGATGTAATGCACGAAGCTGCTGCTGCAACCCACACGCGGATGCGCCTCCAGAAATTCAACCTGCCGCTCAAAGCGAGTCGGCAAGGCGAGGTCATCAGCATCCAGAATGGCCACATATTTCGCCGTGACCAGACCGAGTGCGCGGTCAAAGGACCGGCAGCGGCCCAGGTTGGTTTCGTTCCGGATGAGTTGAATTTTACCAGTCTTCACATGCTCGGCGAGCATCGGCGCTGAACCATCGGTGGACGCATCGTCCACCACAATGATCTGTTCCGGGGGACGGGTCTGCTGGAGACAGCTCTCCACGGCCTCGCCGATGTACGCGTTCGAGTTGTAGCAAGCAATGATGACGGCGACCGGAGCCGGCGGCCCGGGCCGCACCGGAACGGAGCCGGCGATTTTTGAAATCAGTTTTTCGCCCGCCACGTCGCGGCGCATCAACTGGCCGGACAACCGCCGCAGCGCATAGCGCGGCTGCAGCAGTGCGGAGAGCGCGAAGTACAGGCCGCCCCGGACTTTTTTTTCCGTGATGAAATTTTCCCCGCCCAGCCGGTAATACATTTTGGCGAGCGCCTTGCGATGGCGGTTCGCCCGCTGGAAGAAGCCGACGCTGCGCCAGCCCTGGAGAAAATCGTCCCAGGCAGGTTCGGGTTTTCCAGAACGCCGCGCGATCATGCACGCGCGCACCCACTCATATTTCAGGCGCGAGTCGAGGAATTTCCCGGAACTGATGGCGGCGGAATGGATGCGGTATTCCATCAGATATTCCGGCTGCACCAGAATCAAATGGCCGCGCTCGCTGATGCGGTTCCACAGGTCAATGTCGTTCGCCCCGCCGAACGGCTCACGATAGCCGCCGAGCGCCGTCACCACGTCGCGGCGCATGAACACGCACGGATGCGTCAGGCCGATGGCTTCGTTGCGGGCCAGGTAGTCGCGAAATTTTTCAACCGTGGTCAGCTCGTGAAACGTCTTTCCCCGGCGCTCACCTTTTTCATTGATGTAGTACGCGAGGCAGCCGGTCACGGCCAGTTCCGGATGTTTTCCGACAAACGCCAACTGCCGTTCCAGCCGCTCCGGCAAGGCGACATCATCCGCGTCAATGCGCGCGATCCACTCGCCGCGACACGCCGCCAGGCCGCGGTTCAAGCCGCCGCTGTGCCCGAGGTCGCGCTCGTTCAGGAGCACGTGAATACGCGGATCGGTCTGGGAAATTTCGCGGAGATAATCCCGCGTGCCATCCGTGCTGCAGTTGTCCACGATGACAAATTCAAACTCGGCAAAAGTCTGGCGGAGGATGCCGGGGACGGTCGTCTTGACGTAGGGCAAACCGTTGCGCACGGACATCAGCACGGAGATTTTGGGCGCGGGTTCCATCGTCGGGTCACTCCAGCGTCACCACCAGATGCGTGCTGCGCCACGGCGGCAAGCGGCGCATCCAGGCAGGAGTCACCTGGAGAGTTGCACCCACGCGATACACCTCCGTCACCCGCAAGCCGGCGGCGTTCGCGGTCTTGAAAAATTCGCCGGGCGTCCGCCAATAACCCCAGAAAACCTGCCGACCATTTCGGTACCGGCCCAAGGCGCGCTTGATCAGCTCCGCCGCCATCTGCCGGAGGGAAAGCGTGCTGGCGCAATAGAGGATGATCTGCCCGCCCGGCTCGAGCCAGCGGGCGGCCCGCTGTAAAAACTCCACGAACTCACGGCGGTTCATCACGTAATCAATCGTGATCAGCGTGACGAGATCGTATTTTTTTTCCGGCGTCATTTTGAAAATATCGCCGATCAAAAATTCCGCCGTGGGATAAAGCTTGCGCATCCCGGCCAGCGACGCTTCCTGGCAGTCGTGAAAAGTCACCGCGTGGCCGTGCTCATGCCAGACGCGTTCCACGGGCGCACTGCCGGAGCCGAGAGCAAGGATGCGTGGCGAACGTCCGTGTTTCTGCTGCCACGGCGTAATGAGGTCGCGCTGGATGATTTCTCCGAACTCGCGTTTGCTTTCCCACCAACGCGGATCAATGTGGCCGCGTCCTTCAGCGAGGGCTTCATAAAACTGCGCGTAAAATTCCGCCGCCACGGGTTTTTCGGGGGCGATTCGGGCGGCGGGCAGGGTGGTCATGTCTATGCCGTGCCACAGCCGCTGATACATGCGCATTTCCATCGCTCGAAAAACTAAACGGTCAGGCACCGGCGCACAACTTCAACCACGCGGTCCTGCTCGGCGTCGGTCAGCTCATAATGCAGCGGCAGCGTGAGCATCTGGGCGTAAAGCTCCTCGGCCACGGGCCGGGAAATTTTTCCGCCGCCGTACAGCGTGAGCAAATGATTGGGTTTGTAGTGAATGCCGGATTCGATGTTCTCCGCCTTCAACGCCTCACGCACCGCGTCGCGTTGGCCGCCGCCGATGAAGGCGGGAAAAATGTGCGGCACAATCGGGCCATACTCCAAATTCAAATGGCGCAGGCCCGGCACGCCGGCCAGCAGCTCGACATAGCGTTTCCCCAAGTGCGCGCGGCGCCGACCGAACTCGGTGTCGAGCCGGCGCAACTGCGAACGCCCCAGCGCGGCGTTCAGGTTGCTCATGTGGCCGCGCCAGCCTTGCGCGGTCACGTCAAATTCCCAACTGCGCTGGCCGGAAAACCGTTTCTCGGTGTCCTTCTCCACGCCGAGCAGCCGGGCGTCGCGAACTTTTTCCGCCAGGACGGAATCGCCCGTTACCACCGCGCCGCCCTCGGCGGACGTGATGTTTTTGAT
>JANYDP010000107.1 GCA_025363535.1 Verrucomicrobiota bacterium
CGTGCCTGGGCCTGGTGAAGGCGCACGAGAAGGGGCTTGTGCACCGCGACATCAAGCCAGGGAATCTGTTCCTGGCGCGCAAGGATGACGAGATCATCGTCAAAGTGCTCGACTTTGGTATCGCCAAGCTTGCTCAGGGCGCGGGGGACTCAGGCGAGCCGACGCTGACTGGTACTGGAGCGATGTTCGGCTCGCCCTACTATATGTCCCCTGAGCATATAAGAAGCACGAAGGACGTTGACCATCGGACGGATATCTGGTCTATCGGCGTTGTGCTCTACGAGGCACTTGCCGGGCGCCGGCCTTATGTCGGCCAGGCCAGCATCAACGAGTCGCCGGTAAAAAGCCTGAGCGACCGCGAGCTGGAAGTTTTTCAAATGATCGGCAACTGGAAAAAAACCAGTGACATTGCAAAGGAACTCAACCTGAGCATCAAGACCATCGAATACTACCGCGAGCAGATCAAACACAAGCTGAACCTCGGCAACGGCGCGGAACTGACGCAGTACGCCACCTCCTGGGTGCAGCGTGAAACGGCGGCCTGACTCCTACTTCTTTCCCGAATTAATGAAGCCAGCCTTGTGGCCGCGTGCCGCCGAGCTGTCGGTCTCGATCTGGGAGACCCGCCCCGCCGACACGGAAGTTTCCTTCCCGTTGGCATCCTTAAAATAATACGAGCCGCCTTTTAATTCAGGTTTGCCCTGAGTCCCGATCTGCGTGCCGTTGCTCAGTGTGATGACGTAATGGTTCGCGCAACCGGCGAGCAGGGTGAGACTCAACAACAATCGAGGCGTTAGTTTTTTCATGGTGTTGGTTGGATCACCGACAGGGAGGGAGCGTTCAAGTTATTACTGTGTGAAGCGGGCCGGCTACTTCGCCGCGTTGGCACCTTTGACACGGAGCTTGATCGAGTAAAGTCCCCGGCTCGCCGTGATGAACAGCGTCTGGCGATCGGCGCCGCCGAAACTGACGTTCGCGGTCCACAATTCCGGCACGTCAATGTGGCCGGCCGGTTTTCCAGTTTTGTCGAACACGGAAACGCCGTGGCCGGTGAGATACAGATTGCCTTCGGCGTCAATCGTCATGCCGTCCGAGCCGAGCTCGCAGTGCAGCCGTTTATTCGTCAGGGTGCCGTCGGGTTGAATCTCGTAGGCGTAAGTTTTGTTCGCCTTGATGTCGGCGACGTAAAGGGTTTTTCCATCCGGCGTGCCGGTGAGTCCGTTGGGCTGGACGAGATCGGTGGTCACGCGCCTGAGCGTCTTGCGGTCGGCGCTGAGAAAATAAACCTGCTCCGTTCCCTGCGGCGGCTCGTGGTAGTCCCACCAGTCGCGCTTGTAAAACGGGTCGGTGAAATACAGCGCCTGATCGGGCCGCACCCAGACATCGTTCGAGGAATTGAGGATCTTGCCTTCGTATTCGTGCGCGATCACCGTATGTTTTCCATCCGGCGTAATGGACCACACTTCCGCCTTTTCATCCGCGCAGGCAATGAGGTTGCCACGGGCGTCGAAGAACATCCCGTTCGCGCGCCCGGCCGGTTGGAGAAACGTGGAAAGCTTTCCGTCCACGCTCCACTTTAGGATGCGGTTATTGGGTTGGTCGGTGAAGAAAAGATTCCCGTGCGGGTCGCAGGTCGGGCCTTCGGTGAATTTGAACTCGCCGGAAAGTTTCACCAGCTTCGCGCCGGGCGCGACGGTGGCGGGCAGCGCGTTGGTGGTTTGAGCGAACAGCGGCAGCGCCCAGCCGGCGACGGCACAGGCCAAAGTGAGTGGCAGCAGGGTTTTCATTTCGTTGGTTTCCAAGTGTACGAGCCATGTCATACGGTACCGCGCGCATTTGTTCAACTCTTGTTCGCGGACGTTGCTGGCGTTGGGTGCGGCTGGTTCGGCGACGAGCAAAGGAAGGAAATCAGTTGTTTCGTAACCCGCTTCCGTGATAATTCGTCCAACACCGCAATCACATGAAAGCATCTACATTCCGTCCGTTCGTTTCTCTGCTCACGATTCTTTTGCTCGCCGCCGCGCTCACCGCCTCGGCCTCACCGAAGAAAATTTTATACTTCACCAAATCCAGCGGCTTTGAACATTCGGTCATTTCGTGGAAGGACGGCCAGCCGAGTTTCTCCGAAAAAATCCTGCTCGAACTCGGCGCGCAGCACGGCTGGAAATTCACCTTCTCCAAGGACGGCTCGAAGTTCAGCCCGGAGTATCTCAACCAGTTCGACGCCGTGTTCTTCTACACCACCGGCGATTTGTGCAGCGAAGGCACGGACCAGAATCCCCCGATGTCGGCGGCCGGCAAGCAGGCGTTGTTTGATTATGTGCGCGCGGGCAAAGGCTTCGTCGGCACGCACGCGGCGGAAGACACGTTTCACACCGCGAACGAATCGCAGAAAGGCCCGGACCGTTACGCGAACCACGGCGAGCGGGCCGATCCGTATGTGCGCTTCATCGGCGGCGAATTCATCATCCACGGCGCCCAGCAGGTTGCGACGAACACGGTGATTGACCCGAACTTTCCCGGCTTTGAAAAAGCGGGCGCGAGTTTTGCCTTCAACGAGGAATGGTATTCGCTCAAGGATTTTTCGCCGGACATCCATGTGCTGACGGTGATTGACGCGCCGCACATGAAAGGCCCGATGTATGAACGTCCGCCGTATCCGACCACCTGGGCGCGCCACGAAGGCAAGGGCCGCGTCTGGTACACCGCCATGGGTCATCGCGAGGACATGTGGACCAACCCGGTGTTTCAGGACATTCTCGTCGGCGGCATCCAGTGGGCGCTCGGCGAAGTTTCGGCGGACTTGCCGGCGAACATTCAAGCTGCTGTGCCCGGTGCTTACACGAATCCGCGCTACGTCGAACCCAAGCCCGCCGCCGCCACGCTGAACACGCTGACCGCGCAGGAAAAAACCGACGGCTGGAAACTCTTGTGGGACGGCCAGACCGGCGACGGCTGGCGCAGCGCGAAGTCGGACAAATTTCCCGAACACGGCTGGACAATCCGCGATGGCGTGCTGACCGTTCACGACAACAAGGGCGAAGAATCCGCCGGCGGTGGCGACATCATCACGCGCCAGCGCTACAATAATTTTGAGCTGACGGCAGAATTCAAAATCACGCCCGGCGCGAACAGCGGCATCAAGATTTTTGTGCAGCCGAACATTTCGCCCGTGGACAAAAAGACCGGCCAGCCTACGGCCGTCGGCTCGGCCATCGGCATGGAGTTTCAGATTCTCGACGACGCGCTGCATCCCGACGCCAAACTTGGCAAGGACGGCGACCGCAAACTCGGCTCGCTCTACGATTTGATTCCCGCGCCGGCGGACAAAATCACCAAGCCCGTCGGCGAATGGAACACCGCGCGGATTTTGTCGTCCGGCAGGCACGTCATGTTCTGGCTGAACGGCAAGCGAACGGTGGAATTTGAGCGCGGCTCGGAATCCTTCCGCCAGCACGTTGCGGAAAGCAAGTTCAAGAACATCCCGGACTTCGGCGAATGGGCGGACGGCCACATCCTCTTGCAGGAACACGGCAACGAAGTCTCATTTCGCAACGTGAAAATCCGCGCGCTGCCGGCAAAATAATTTTCCTCATCAACCATCACAATTATGAAAACCAACCGTAAAAACTTTTTCACCGCCACCACCATGCGCCGCCGTTCCTTTCTCAAAGGCGTACTTGCCACGGGCGCAGTTTCCGTGTTTGCGCCGCGCTCCATTTTTGCCGCCGACGGTTCGCTGGCGGTGGCTGGCACCGGCAAGGTGAATCTCGCCTGCATCGGCATCGGCAATCGCGGCGCGGATGACGTTAAGGCGCTCCACGAGACGGGCCTTGCGAACATCGTCGCGCTCTGCGACACGGACATGGGCGCGCCGCACACGCAGGCGGTTTTGAAAATGTTTCCCGACGTGCCGCGCTTCCAGGATTTTCGGCAGATGTTCGACAAGCTGGGCAAGGACATTGACGCGGTGAGCGTGGGCGTTCCTGACTTCACGCATTTTCCCATTGCCATGCTGGCGATGTCGCTCGGCAAACACGTCTATTGCGAAAAACCGATGGGCCACAGCTTCCGTCAGGTCGAGCTGATGATGGCCGCCGAAAAAAAATACAAGGTGGCCGCGCAGATGGGGAACCAGGGACATTCCGAGGCGAATTATTTCCAGTTCAAGGCGTGGGTCGAAGCCGGCATCATCAAGAACGTCACCAAAATCACTGCCTTCATGAACAACTCGCGCCGCTGGCACGACACTCCGAAATTCGCCTTCAGCAAACTCACCGGCTACCTCCCCGCCGAACCGATTCCCGCCACGCTTGATTGGGAAACCTGGCTCACGACCGCGCAGGAACACAAATACAACCAGGGCTACATCAACGGCGACTGGCGTTCGTGGTTCGATTTCGGCAACGGCGCGCTCGGCGACTGGGGCGCGCACATCTTTGACACCGCGCACGAATTTTTGCACCTCGGTTTGCCCACGGAAGTCGAGCCGACGCTCACGGGCTACAACTCGTTTATTTTTCCGCAGGCCGCCACGCTCGCGTTCCGCTTCCCGGCGCGCGGCTCGATGCCGCCGGTGGAATTGACGTGGTATGACGGCCAGGAAAATTTGCCGCCGCTGCCGGATGACATGGGTGAATCCGTGGTGGACTCGGACATCCCGCCGCCGTCCAAGGGCGCGGGCGTGCCGTCCGGCAAGAAACGTCCGCCGGGCAAAGTGATTTACAGCGACACTCTGACCTTCAAGGGCGGTTCGCACGCCTCGTCGCTGAAAATCATTCCTGAAGCGAAGGCGAAGGAAATGGAATCGAAATTGCCGCATGTGCCGAAGAGTCCGTCGAATCACTGGGCGAATTTCCTGAAGACGGTCAAGGGCGAAGAAAAATGCCGGTCGTCGTTCGCCGTGGCCGGGCCGTTGTGCCAGGCGATGGCCATCGGCATCATCGCGCAGCGCGTGAATGCTAAACTGGAATTCAATCCCAAGACCAAGCAGATCACGAATCACAAGGTCGCGAACGGATTGCTCGCCGGCGTGCCGCCGCGCCAGGAGTGGGAGCAGTATTACAAGCTGTGAGGGGCGAAGTTTGGGAAGCCGGGAAGTGTCTATGAACAGGGTGTTTGTTGGAGTGCCAGTGCATGAAACGGAAAACATTGTTTTGGATAAACCGGTTTATGGGCCTCGTGTTTGCATGGGGTGGATTCGCTTTCGTTTTTATTGGCGGCGCGGATGGGAAGTTATGGCCGGTCGCATCCGTGCGCGCGTCGCTTCTCACACGTCTTCTGGCAGGTGGTCTTGGTTTAGTAGGCGGGGTTGCGTTGTTTTGCGGCTTAAACGACAACGATGATGATTCAAAAAGTTGAAGGTAAAATTGGGCGGCGCAAGTCATCAGTGTCCCCCAAATGTTTTGTAAGCCGCGAACTGGTCATCCAACAAACCGAACAGCCCTTCAAACTCCCACCAGCGCCGCGCCGATCACGCCGGCGGAATCGCCGAGCTGATGCTGGACGATGAGCGTTTCCAGGCAGTCGCTGAACACGCACTTCGCCACCTCAGCCACGCCGTGGGTATAAATTTCCGCGATGTTGGAAACGCCGCCGCCCAGCACCACGATGTCGGGATCCAGCACATCAATCACGTTCGCCAGCCCGCGTCCGAAGTGGCGGAAGAAGGTTTGCATGAACTCCCCGGCGCGCGGTTGGCCGGCGCGATACTCTTCCACGATCTGCTTCAGGGATTTTTTTTCGCCGAACTGTTCCGCGTAACGCGCTTCGAGTCCGCCGCCGCTGATGAGGGTTTCCATGCAGCCGCGCTGACCGCAGTAGCACGCCGGGCCGTTCGGATCAATGGACGTGTGGCCCCACTCGCCGGCGATGGCTTGCGGGCCGGTGATGACTTCGCCCCGATGAACCAGCCCGCCGCCGCAGCCCGTGCCCATGATAACGCCGAAGACCATTTTCTTTCCGCGCCCGGCCCCGTGCAGCGCCTCGGCCATCGCAAAACAGTTCGCGTCGTTTTGAATTTCAATGTTTCGACCGAGGAGTTTTTCCAAATCGGTTTTCAACGGCTGGCCGTTCAGGCAGACGGTGTTAGAATTTTTCAGCCGCCCGGTGCGCGGGGAAATTGCGCCGGGCGTGCCGATGCCGAAGGTGTGCGGTTTTCGCTCAATGTTCGTGGCCAGTTCATCATGCAACGACTGGATGCGGCGGAGAATGTGTTGATAGCCCTGCTGCTGTTCAGTCGCGATGCGGCGGCGGAAAACCTCCCGGCCATCGGGCGCGAGCACGATGCCTTCGATTTTGGTTCCACCCAGATCAAGGCCCACGCGAAACGGACGGTCCCCGGGCAATTTTTCTTCGGTGTTCGTCATCGCCAAAACCGTAACGATTTGCGCCCGCCGTTGCAGTTTTTTTATTTGCGTCGTTTGAGAAAACGAGCGCGTCGCCGGAAACTACGGAAACCATTCTTTGCATTTGCTTCGGCAGAGGTGAAATGGTTACTTACGCGCCTTATTTTATTATGTTTGGCCGTATCAACAAATTGTTCGGGACAAAACCGACGCACGACAGCGTTGCTTTTGAGGTGCCGGCGGCGGTGGCGCCGGACGCGTCCGAACGTTCCAGCGGGCCGAAGAATACGGTGATGTATTCCAAGGTCTTCCGCTGGCGGCGGCCCGAGAGCCAGGTGGAAGAGCCGGGGAGCGTGGAAGTGGTGGGTTCATTCAACGACTGGCAGGCCAGTGCGATGAAACGCGACGCGGTGATGAACGCCTGGCACGTCACGTTGCACAATATTCCCGGCGGTCACACGCATCACTACATGGTGCTGGTGGACGGCCAGCCGGCGTACGATAAAAATTGCGACGGCCTGTCCAAGCCGGACGGGCCGCAGGAGGAGCGGTTCGCCTTTTCGACCCCGCGCGGACCGCGCGTGTTCATGCTCTTCGCCCAGGCGAAGTAAACGCCGTCAGCGCGAGCCGGCAGTTTACATCGTCTTCGCAAAGTGAAATCATGGCGGACAAAATCCACGCCATTTTATGAAACGCCGCGACTTTCTTAGAACCTCCCTTATCGCCACCGCCGCCGCCGCCACGCCGTCCATCAGTCGCGCAGTGGAAGATCAGCCCGTCCGCGAGTTTTACGAGCTGCGCCTCTACCATCTCCGCCAAGGTCCGATGCTCAGGCGGTTCGACGATTTTTATCGCGACATCGCCGTGCCCTCGTGGAATCGCGCCGGGGTGGACGCCGTCGGGGTTTTTGATCTGATGATCGGCCCGGATCAGCCGACGCGCTACGTGCTGCTGCCTTATAAATCATGGGCGGCGATGAACCAGGCGCGGGAAAAATTCGAGGCGGACGACGCCGTGTTGAAATCGGAATTTGCCAACGTGCCGCCGACCGATCCGGCGTACCTCCGCATGGAAAATTCGCTGCTGCTGGCGTTCACCGCGGTTCCCCGCCTGGAAATTCCCGCGCCAGTCGCGGCGAAAAAGTCGCGGATTTTTGAACTGCGCACCTACGAAGCCCACAGCCGCAAAGCGAACCAGAAAAAAGTTGAGATGTTCAACACCGGCGAGATTGAAATCTTCCGCCGCACCGGTTTGCAGCCGGTGTTCTTTGGCGAAACGCTGGTTGGCACCAAACTGCCGAGCCTGACTTACCTGCTGGTGTTCGATGACATGGCGGCGCGCGACAAAAACTGGTCAGCCTTCGGCGGCGATCCGGCGTGGAAAAAGTTGAGCACCACACCCGGCTACACCAATGCGGAAATTCTCACCAACATCACGAACGTGTTCCTGCGGCCAACCAGTTGCTCGCAGATTTGATCAATGTTTTAGGCGAGCAACGCTGCCACTACTTTTCCCGAAACATCCGTGAGCCGGAAGCGGCGGCCTTGGAATAAAAATGTCAGCCGTTCGTGATCCACGCCGAGCAACTTCAGCATCGTCGCGTGGAAATCGTAAACGTGGACGCCGTCCTTCACGAGATTGTAACCGAAGTCGTCCGTCTCGCCATAAACCATACCCGGCTTCACTCCGCCGCCCGCCATCCAGATGGAGAAGCAGCGCGGGTGATGATCGCGTCCGTAATTGTCCGCCGTGAGTTTGCCCTGCGAATACGCCGTGCGCCCGAATTCACCGCCCCAGACCACGAGCGTGTCGTCGAGCAGCCCGCGCTGTTTCAGATCGGTGATGAGCGCCGCGCTCGCCTGATCCGTTTCGCGGCATTGCGTCGCGATGTTCTTCGGCAAGTTGTCGTGCTGATCCCAGCCCTGATGATAAAGCTGGATGAACTTCACGTCCTTTTCCGCCAGCCGGCGCGCGAGCAGACAATTCGCCGCGAACGTGCCGGGCTTTTGGGAATCCGGCCCGTAGAGATCAAACGTCTCCGGTTTCTCATCCGACAAAT
>JANYDP010000113.1 GCA_025363535.1 Verrucomicrobiota bacterium
TCGCCGCCGGGCCGCTCCACGATGTCGCGCTGCATCACGTCGGCGACTTTCAGCGACACGTCGGCGACGAATCTGGGTGCGGGCACGCCAAAGGTGTTCAGAACGAAATCAATCCGGTCGTTGGTGTCGCCGCAGCGGGCGGCCACGGCTTCGGCCATGCCAGTGCGGCGTTTGAACTCCGCATAACCAATCGCCGAGCAGATGGCGTCCGTGTCGGGGTTGCGGTGGCCGATGACAAAAATTTCGCTCATACAAACAAATCGGCGCGCAGGCTAGTGGGGTTGAGGCCTGGCAGCAAGCAGAAGGATGGCACCTACCAGATGGTTTTGATCGGCCAAACTTCGACGTGCCTGGCCGTGGCGCGGCCGTCGGTGGCGCGGAGTTCCAACGTGGCTTCAGCTTTCAACGGGGAAATGATTTTGGTGACGCACACGGTGTCGTTGGCAAAAACCTCCAGCACGGAGCGATCAATAAAAATCCGCAGCTTCAAGATCCGTTGGCCAGGTGCCAGGGCCAGCGGCGCGACGGCGTCCAGCACCTTGAGTTCGGTGCCGTTGAAACTCACGTCCACACCGCCGAATTTCAACGCGACATTCTTCACGGTTTGCAACTCCAGCTCCACCGCAATTTCGAGCGTGTTGGTTTTTGGCAGCGGCAAAGTCTGGCTGCCATTTTCCAAATGGATTTTTTTCCACGCGACGGCCTGGCCGCGCAGTTTGCTGAGTTGCGGTGCGGGAGTTTGCCGCAGCTCGCCGGCGCGCGACAAGCTCAACTGTCGCGGCACACTCAGGCAGCCGTTCCAGCCGTGGCCACCGGGAAAACCATTCAGCCAGCCCCAGACGAGCCGGCGTCCGTCGGGAACCTGCATCGTGTTCGGCGCGTAGAAACTGGAGCCGTAATCCAGCAGCCCCCGCGTGCGCGGTGTGAAGCGGCAGGTCGCCGCGTCGAAATCGCCGACGAAGTATTGCACCTTGCCGTAGGGCGAAACGAACAGCACCCACTGATCGCCGAGCTTGAAAAAGTTGGGGCACTCGACCGTGGGCGCGCCGGCATCGGGATGCTGAAACATCACGCCGCGATGTTTCCATTTCGTCAGCTCGGGATTTTCGGCTTCGTAAATGTTGACCGCCGCCTGATGTTCCCGCGCCATGTGGCCGCCGGTCACGAGAAAAGTTTTTTTGCCTTCTTTAAAAACAAACGGGTCGCGCCAGTCGTAGATTTTTTTTCCGTTCAACGTGTCGGTTAGAACGGGATTGGCCGGGGATTTTTGCCAGGTGATCAAATCGTCGTCGCCGAGGGCGGCCCACTGGTCGGCGTGGTCGAACGGGCCTTTGGCCGGGCCGACGCTGGTGTAAAAGCACATGGGCTGGCCCAGGCCGTTGAGGGTGCAGCAGCCCGACCAGACTTCCGCTTCCCCCAGCTCGCGGCTCGGCCAGAGGGCGACGGGCAGCGGCTCCCATTTCGCCAGGTCGCGGCTGCGGACGTGGCCCCAAAATTTCGGGCCGCTTTCGTCGCTGAACGGATGCAGTTGGTAGAAGAGGTGATAGAAACCTTTGTAAAAAATCGGGCCGTTGGGGTC
The DNA here is from genome assembly GCA_025363535.1 of Verrucomicrobiota bacterium. GTDB lineage: Bacteria > Verrucomicrobiota > Verrucomicrobiia > Limisphaerales > CAIQOK01 > CAIQOK01. Next base: position 1,580 of record JANYDP010000113.1, read on the forward strand.
GTTGATCCACTGCGCCGGGCCGGTGATGTGAAAGATCGGATGTGTGGGATCAGCCAGTGCGCGGGGCGTGGCGGCGGCGATGTCGGCGTTGGCGCGGAGCAAGGCTTCGTTGGTGGTTGCGCTGCGGGCGGCGAATGGCCAGAGCAAAAGGGCGGCGCAGGACAATGGGTGGATTCGTTGCATCCGGCCAGCTTCTCTGGATGCGTGCCGGAGTTCAAGCGATCAAACACCGTTGGCCGCTGCAAGGTGTTTGGCTTTTCAAAATTCTCGCGTATGCTGACCTCGCTCCTGATGCAACCGTTGAAATTAAAATTCGCTGTCCTGGTAACTGTCGTGTTGGTGTGGGCTGCCGGTTCGGTTGCCGCCGCCACCACGAATTTTATGGCGGCGGCGGATTTTTCCCACCTGAAATTTTTTGAAGACCAGGGAAAAAAATACCGGGAAGCCGGACAGATTCAGGACGGGCTTCAAATTCTCAAGCAGCACGGTCTGAATTGCGTCCGCCTCCGGATTTTCACCAGCAGCACGGCGCAGGCGCAGGGCGGCGTCATGAACGCCTACAACTACACCAACAATCTTGCCTACAACCTGCCGCTCGCGGTGCGGGTCAAGCAGGCCGGGCTGCTCTTCGCGCTGGATTTTCATTACTCCGACACCTGGGCGGATCCTGGCAATCAAGCCACGCCTAGCGCTTGGACAAACCTTGCTTTTCCCCAGCTCGTGCAACAAATGCGGGCCTACAACAGCAACACCATCGCCGCCTTCAAGGCTGTTGGCGCGCTGCCGGACTATGTGCAGATCGGCAACGAGATCACGTCGGGAATGTTGTTCACCAACGGATTGGTTTCCGGCGATGGCGGCGCGTCGTGGTCGCGCCTCGGCCAGTTGATGACGAATGCGATTCAGGGAATCCGGGACGCGGCGGGGACCAACATGCCCAAGGTGATCGTGCACATTGATCGCGGCGGAGATTGGGCGAAGACGATGTGGTTCTTCGACAACTTGAACGCGCAAGGAGTGGCTTACGACATCATCGGCGAAAGTTATTACCCTTTCTTCCACGGCTCGTTGACGAACCTGAACCTCTGTCTTAGCAACGCGGCGGTGCGCTACGGCAAGCCCATCGTGATCGCGGAAACGGCTTTTCCTTCAACCAACACTTTCCCCATATCCTGGACGAATAATGGCGCGAGTCTTTACGGTTTCCCGCCCACGCCCGCCGGGCAGGTCAGTTTCATCGCAGCACTGGCCAGGATTATTAAAAGTGTGCCGAACCAACTCGGGGTCGGAGTTTTTTATTGGGGAACAGAATATCAAGCCGCGAGCGGGGTCAATGAAGCCGGCTACAACACAGCATCCTTCTTTGATGGCGGGGGAAACGTCTTGCCCGTCGCCGATGCGGTGGGTGGAATGGCCGCGCCGCTGGTAATCAAACCTTCGTTACTCGGATTGTCCAATCTTCAACTGCAATGGCCCTTCAGCGGCGCGGCGGCGGCGTTGATGACTTCAACCGGCTTGGTGCCCTTGACCGCGTGGTCGCCGGTGAGCAATCCAGTTCAAATCACCGGCACCGTCTTCACCATCACTTTGCCAGTGACGAACAATTCCCGTTTCTACCGGCTGCAGGCGAATTAAATACGAGCGGACGGTTCAGAGCAGCGCGGACTGTTTGCCGACCACCGGCTTCAACCCCAGCTTCTGGTAGCTTTTCTCCGTGGCGACGCGGCCTTGCGGGGTGCGTTTGAGATACCCTTCCATGATGAGATAAGGCTCATAAACTTCCTCCAGCGTGTCCGCTTCTTCGCCCACGGCCACGGCGAGCGAGCTCACGCCGACCGGTCCGCCGGCAAATTTCACGATGACCGCTTCGAGGATGCGCTTGTCCATTTCGTCCAGTCCGTTCTCGTCAATCTCCAGCATCGCCAGCGCCTTGTCGGCGATCTCGGCGGTGATGCGGCCCTCACCTTTGACCTGCGCATAATCGCGGACGCGGCGGAGCAGGTTGTTGACGATGCGGGGTGTGCCCCGGCTGCGGCGGGCGATTTCCTTCGCCCCGTGTTCCTCAATTTCCACATTCAGCAAATGCGCGGAACGGGTTACGATGGTTTCAAGTTGGTCGGCTTGGTAATAGTCCAGTCGTTCACGGATCGGAAAACGCGTGAGCAACGGTGCCGTGAGCAGTCCGCTGCGGGTGGTCGCGCCGATCAAAGTGAACTTCGGCAGATTCAGTCGCACGCTGCGGGCGTTTGGGCCTTGGTCAATGATGATGTCCAGTTTGAAATCCTCCATCGCCGGATAGAGATATTCCTCGATGGTTTTTTGCAGACGATGAATCTCGTCAATGAACAGCACGTCGCCTTCTTCGAGATTGGTGAGCAAGCCGGCGAGGTCGGCGGCTTTCTCAATCGTCGGGCCGCTCGTGCATTTGAGGTTGCCGCCCATGGCCTTCGCCAGAATGTTGGCAATGGTGGTCTTCCCGAGTCCGGGCGGGCCGGAGAGCAGGATGTGATCAAGCGCTTCTTTGCGCTGCTGCGCGGCGGTGACGGCGATTTCCAGGCGTTCCTTGACGCGGGCCTGACCGGTGAAATCAGAAAAGAGGGCAGGGCGCAGCGTCATCTCCAGCGCGGCGTCGGGTTTGGTCAAAATATTTGAAATTGTTCGGTCAGACACGGCGACAAGGATGCGGAAAGGCTTTCTGCGTGCAAGGGGAAAGCGGTGGAGATTGCCGTCTGCCTACACGCTGCGTCAAACAGCGCGGCAAAATCCGTTTGCCAGAAAACCCGCCCAACCCTACGCTCGGCACATGAACAAACTGCTGCTTGTCATCATCGCGATCCTTCTGCCGCCGCTCGCCGTTTATCTCAAGACGAGTGCGGTGAAAACCACACTGCTCAACGTCGTCCTCTGTATTTTCTTCTGGGTTCCCGGCGTATTGCACGCGCTGTGGACGGTTTTGAAGTAAGTGAATGGAGCGCCGGGCGAGGCTCGGTGTCCTGCCGACTTGGCTCAGGCTTTTTCCGGTCGTTGCAGCGGTGCCCGTGAGTTGAAGATCGCTTTGAACTCCCTGCCCACATTGATGATGGACAGGTGATTCAACGGGAACTCCAGCAGGACGTGTGTGAACGACAGAAAGAAAAGCCAGCGCAGGCCAAAGCGGTAGTCATAGGCGTAGCTGCCGATCGAGGCCAGCCAGATCACGATGACCGCGATGAGCCGGGAGCGCGGGATGTTGTGCCACTGGATGATGGAGGTTTTGGAAAACCAATTCAGATAATGATAGGTGTAGGCAAACGCGATCAGGCTCATCACCGCCAGCGCCGTGCGCGATTGGTAGAGGACGGTGTTAATGTATTTCACGTACGCCGGGATGTTCGCCGGCACATTGAGATCATGCTGGCTGAACGGCGTCATCAGCGAATAGTTCAACTGCGCGAAGACTTGATAGGTTTCCTTGACGTGCTCTCCCATTTTGTCCGCCGAACTCGCCGGGCCAACGACAAAAAAACTCAACGCGCACAAACAAAAAACCACCAGCGAACCGATCCCAGAAACGCTCCGGCTCTTCAACGCGCCGACCAGGATAAAAAGTCCGGTGAACACGAGGACGTGGACAATCGTCGGCAGCAACACGGAAAAGAGCGATTGAAAGAAATCCATTCGGATGATGAACGGCGACGTCACGATCAGGGCCGCGAAACAAATCACCTTTGGCCACAGCTTGCCGATGAGCACAAACACCAGCGCGCTGCCAAAGGCGATGTAGGTGACCGCCACGCGCAGCGTCGCCGGGAGATTTGGCACGAGCCGCATGTCGGCGATGGTGATGATCGCGGCGAAGGCGACCAGCACGAGGTAATCATTCCGCCCCCGCGTGAAATATTTTCGATCATGCAGCCAGGAAATTTCCGTCAGGTAATGGAGCGGGCCAAGGAGCGCGTAGGCGAACAGGAAAACCTCAAACGGCCGGACGAACGAAGCCGCAGCGGCGGCGAGCATTAATCCGATGTTCAAATAATTGAGTTGATCGGTGGAAAGCGTCGCCAAGGAGGTGATTTTTTTCACGCGGATCGGGCAGGGCGAAACTCATGCCTTGCGCCAGTGCGGCGATGATGCAATCCGCATGACGCGGGAGTCAAGCGGCGAAACCCGGCGAACCTTTGGTTGCATCACGATACGTTTCTCGTTCTGCAATTTTCCTTTCGCTCCGGCCGCAAACCGTGTTTCATTTTGCCCGTTTGCGGAAACTGATTCTGGCGTTCGCGCGACTCCGCAATCGTAAATCGGTAATCGTAAATCATAAATTTTTTCCAATGCCCAAACGCACCGACATTCACAGCGTCCTCATCATCGGCGCCGGCCCGATCATCATCGGCCAGGCGTGCGAGTTCGATTACTCCGGCACGCAAGCCTGCAAAGCCCTCCGCGAGGAAGGCTACCGCGTCGTCCTCGTCAACTCCAACCCGGCCACCATCATGACCGACCCGGAGTTCGCCGACCGCACCTACATCGAACCGATCACTTGGCAGATCGTCGAAAAGATCATCATCAAAGAAAAGCCGGATGCGCTGCTGCCGACCCTCGGCGGTCAGACCGCTTTGAACACCGCTATGGCCCTTGCGAAGCACGGCATCCTCGAAAAGTATGGA
>JANYDP010000127.1 GCA_025363535.1 Verrucomicrobiota bacterium
CAGCGGCGAAATTGGGCTTGATTTGAGAATCCGAGATGGGCAGGTTTCAACGAATCAGATTTATTTGTCTTAGTTCCAAGGCATGTTAAGTCTTCATCCCTCGCCGGGCGGTGCTGGGTGAATTCCTTTTGCTGAGGAAGCATTTATGAGCGTAGAGCAGCCAATTGAGTTGGAGGGCGTCATCAAAACGGTCCTTCCCGGCACCATGTTCAAAGTCGCGCTGAACAACAATCAGCACGAAGTGTTGGCCCATATCTCGGGCAAGATGCGCAAGCATTTCGTCCGCCTCACCGTCGGCGACAAGGTACGTATCGAAATGTCCCCCTACGATCTGACCAAGGCCCGCATCACGTTTCGGCTCCGCTAGTTTTCTTCCCTCTCTTTTGCCTCTCCTGCCGTCGGTTGAAACCGGCCCTACCCATGTCGCGCGGCCCAATTCCTTGCATGGACAGCCCTGTCACGTCTCTGCTACAAAGCGCGGGTGCAAGCCGTCATTGATTATCTAAAACAAAACGAAGCGCGGTTCATCCAGGAACTCTGCGACTACGTCCGCTTCCCCAGCGTCTCCGCCCAACCCCAACACACCGCCGACATGAAAGCCTGCGCGGGCTGGCTCGTGGAGCATTGCAAACGGATCGGCCTCACGGCGAAGCTTTGCCCGACCGCCGGTCATCCCATCGTGCTCGCGAAAACACCGCCGGTGAAATCCAAGACGCGCCGCCCGCACTTCCTGGTCTATGGCCATTACGACGTGCAACCGCCGGAGCCATTCAACCTGTGGAAGACGCCGCCGTTCGAGCCACGCATCGCCGGTCGCTCGCTGTTTGCACGCGGAGCCAGCGACAACAAAGGCCAGAACCTCGCGCATCTTAAAGCCGTCGAAGCATATCTCAAGACCAGCACCGAACTGCCGTGCGATCTCACCTTCGTCATCGAAGGTGAAGAGGAAGTCGGCAGCAAAAGCCTAGCAAGTTTTCTCAAGGCGCACCGCGCGGAATTGCGTTGCGATGCCGTGGTGGTTTCCGACACCGGCATGCCCAGCAAAAAACATCCGGCGCTTACTTACGCGCTGCGCGGCATCGCGGCGTTTGAAATCATTTTGCACGGCCCGTCACGCGATCTGCACTCCGGCATCTTCGGCGGTTCGGTGGACAATCCCGCGATGGCGCTGGCGCAACTGCTCGCCAAGCTCCGCGATAAAAATGGGCGGGTGGCCATCCCCGGATTTTACGACGACGTGGAAAAACTTTCCGCCTACGAACGGAAGCAGTTCGCGCGGCTGCCGTACAAGGAAAGCGATTACCGGAAATTTTTGGGCGTGGAAAAACTTTTCGGCGAGCAAGGTTTTACGCCATTGGAGCAGCGTTCTGCTCGACCCACATTAGAAATCAACGGTCTGACGAGCGGTTATCAAGGCGAGGGCAGCAAGACGATTGTGCCTTCGTGGGCGCGGGTGAAGATCACCTTGCGCCTCGTGCCGGACCAAAGCCCGGCGAAGGTCATCAAGCAAGTGCGCCAGCAGTTGGAAAAACTTTGTCCGCCGACGGTGCGGATGGAGATCAAGTCCGGCCACGGCGCCGAGCCTTACATCGTGTCGCCGACGAGCGTGCAGGCGCAGGCGGCGTTGCGGGCGTTGAAAGCCGCGTTCGGCCACGAGCCGGTGCTGATGCGCGAAGGCGGCTCCATCCCGATTGTGAACGATTTCAAAAAAATCCTCGGCGCGGACACGCTGCTCCTGGGCCTGGCGCTGCCCGACGACAACGCCCACTCACCGAATGAGAAATTTGACCTCGACTGTTTTACGAAGGGCCAGTTGATGAGCGCGCATCTCTGGCAGGAGTTGAGCGAAGTAAAACCTTAAGCAACGACGGCCGGGCTTTCGATCAGCACAGCCTTGTTCTTCTTGAGATATTCTTCCACGGTGGTTTTGCCGCTGACGGAGTTGGGGATGCGGACGGCGTTCGGCTTGGCGAGCTTGTAGTGGACGAGGATTTTGCCGATCAGTCCCACACGGAGATTCATGTCCATCACGCGCCAGAGCTGGCCGGTGACCAGCGGCTGCTTGAGAATGGGGCGGGCGGCTTTTGGCTTTTTCACGGCCGGAGTTTTGGATTTTGCCGCCAAAGGTTTGGTTTTCGTCATAAGGCATATTGCGCGTGTCTGCGGAATTAAACCAGTCAAATCGCAAAGGGAATTGCGCGGCGGGAATGGCCGGGCTCCAATCACCACGCCTCGAGTTCGGCGCGCAGGCGTTCCACCGGCAGGCCCACGACATTCGTGTACGAGCCGGAGATTTTTTCCACGATCCAATCGCCGTGTTCTTGAATCCCATAAGCCCCCGCCTTGTCGAGCGTGTTCACCTGCCCGAGATAGCGGCGGATTTGCACCTCATCCAACCGGTGGAAAGCAACCTTCGTGCTGTCGAAAAAAACTTTCTGCCGATGCGTCCGCAACTGGAGCAGGCAGATGGCCGTAACGACCTCGTGCGTCTGGCCGGAGAGTTGTTCCAACATGCGATAAGCGGCTTCCAGATCGGCGGGCTTGCCGAAAAGTGTCGTCCCGAGATAGACGAGCGTGTCGGCGCCGAGCACCAGTGCATCGGGAAATTTTTTGGCAACGGCGCGCGCCTTGCGGTAGGCGTTGAGCTGGGAGATTTCGCGGGCGGTGAGCTGATCGTCGTGAATTTCGGCGGCGTCGCTGGGCACGACCGTGAAGTCCACCCCGAGCTGGCGCAGCAGTTCCGCGCGGCGCGGCGAAGCGGAAG
>JANYDP010000134.1 GCA_025363535.1 Verrucomicrobiota bacterium
CGGCTCGGTTGTGCAGAACGGCAGCGGCACGGTGGTTTTCAGCGCGGCGAATTCCTATTCCGGCAGCACCACCGTCAGCGCGGGGACATTGGTATTGAGCGGAGCCGGGGCGATTCCTGCCAGCGCGCAAATTACCATTTCCGGAGGGGCGATTTTGGATGCGTCGGCGCGCGTGGATCAAACGCTGACTTTGAACAGCGGAAAATATTTGAAGGGCAGCGGCGTTGTTCTGGGCCAGTTGAACGCGCTGGCGAATTCCGTGATTAATCCCGGCGACACCATCGGCACCTTGACGGTACAGAGCAACATTGTGCTAAACGGCGTTCTACAAATGGAATTGAATCGCACGAATGTGCAAAATGCCGACGAATTGGTCGGCGCGGCGGGCGGCATCACGGCGGGCGGCACGTTGACCGTAACCAACCTTGGCCCGGCTATGGTGGCGGGCGATATCTTCCAATTATTTAATCAGCCGGTCAGCGGCTTTGCGGCGGTGAACCTGCCGGATGTTTCGCCGAACGCGTGGGTGAACTTATTGACCAACAATGGCAGTATTTATGTATTGTCCACGTCGCCAACCAATCTCGCGATGCAAATGACGGATAATAATCTGACCTTGAACTGGCCCGCCGATCACATCGGTTGGCGGTTGCAAGTGCAGACGAATGATTTGAGCGTCGGGCTTGGCTCAAACTGGTCGGACGTTATCGGCTCGACCGCGACGAACCAGATTTTCATCCAGCTTGACCCCGCACAAGGCGGCGTGTTTTACCGGTTGGTTTATCCCTGAACTTTTTTGACCCCCTTTCCACACCAATGAAAAAAACAAAAATTGTCATCACCTTGGCGACCCTGCTGCTGGCCGAGATTTGCCCGGCGGCCATCGTCACCAAAAATCTCCGCTGCGAATATCTCGCCGAGCCATTGGGGATTGATGCCGCCAAGCCGCGCGTGAGCTGGATTTTGGATTCGGATCGGCGCGGAGAAATGCAGTCGGCATATCAAGTCATCGTGGCTTCCTCGCCAAAATTGCTGGGCGAAGACAAAGGTGATCTGTGGGACAGCAGCAAAGTGGTTTCAGATGAAACCACCCAGATAGAGTATTTGGGCGGGCCGCTGAAATCACGGCAGGAATGCTATTGGAAGGTGCGTGCGTGGGATCGCGACGGCCTGCCTGGCAAATGGAGCCAAGTTGGCCATTGGCAGATGGGCTTGCTGGAGGCTGCCGACTGGAATGCAAAATGGATCACGTCAGAAGCGCCGGTTTCGGCTGCGTCCGGGACGCTGGTCATCCGCCGGGCAATTTATGAAGCCATTGCAAAAACCGGCGTCGCCGACGTGACGGCCGCGCTTACCCGGCAGGTGAAGGGCAATCATTTGAACGTGGAGGTGAACAATAAAAACCTGGGCATTGATCCGGCACAGAACCTGGTCAAGCGGCTGCGGGTGGAATACGAACTCGATGGAAAAATGTTCACCAAGGAAATTGACGAGCATCAAACCCTGGTTATTCCCGATGATGCGGCCGGAGTCCGCTATCTGCGCAAATCATTTGAACTGAGTCCGGCCATTCAACGCGCGGTGCTGCATGTCACGGCGCTGGGGCTTTATGAAATCCACATCAATGGCAGGCGCGTGGGCGACCACATTCTGGCACCCGACTGGACCGACTATCGCAAACGCGTTCGCTATCAGACTTATGATGTGACTTCGTTGCTCAAGCCCGGGGACAATGCTGTGGGCGCACTGCTGGCCAACGGGTGGTTCAGTGGCAAGATCGGGAACGGAGCGAGCGCCTTCTTCGGCAAGGTGCCCGCGCTGCTCGCCCAGCTTGAAGTCACTTACGCCGATGGCCGCATGGAAAAAATCGTGACGGACGAATCCTGGAAATCACACCGTAGTCCGATTCTGTCCGCCGATTTCATGCTCGGAGAGGATTACGATGCACGCTTGGAGGTCAAAGGTTGGGATCAGCCTGGTTTGAATGACAAGGCATGGATGCCCGCCACCGGGCGCGACGAATCGGCGCGCAAGCTCGAGGCCCAGGTGATGGAACCCGTGCGCGAGATTGTCGAACTACATCCAAAGCTGGTCACCGAACCGAAACCGGGCAACTGGGTTTATGACTTGGGCCAGAACATGGTCGGAGTGGTGCGGTTGAAGGTATCCGCCCCGGCAGGAACCAGGATAACATTGCGCCACGCTGAAATGCTCAATCCCGACGGAACGTTATACACCACCAACCTTCGTGGTGCGCCATCGGTGGATCATTATATCTGCCAGGGCGGCAATGAAGAAATCTGGCAGCCGCGCTTTACGTTTCACGGCTTTCGGTATGTAGAAGTCAGCGGGTTGTCAAGCAAGCCTGGTAAAGATGCCGTAACTGGAATTGTCATTGCCTCGGACACCGCACGCACCGGCGAGTTTGCCTGCTCGGATCCGCGCATCAACCAGCTACAATCCAACATCCAATGGGGCCAGCGCGGCAACTACGTCAGCATTCCCACTGATTGTCCGCAGCGCGATGAACGGCTCGGCTGGATGGGGGATGCGCAGGTGTTCATCCGCACGGCGACCTACAATGCCGATGTCGCGGCGTTCTTCACCAAATGGCTCGTGGATGTGGACGATGGGCAGACTTCCGCCGGGTCGTTCGCCGACGTGAACCCGAATACGATGGGCGCAAACAGCGTTCCTGCGTGGGGCGATGCCGGCGTCATTTGTCCGTGGACGATCTATGAAGTCTATGGCGACAAGCGCATCCTCGAACAGCATCTGTCGGCCATGACCAAGTGGGTGGACTATCTCCACACACACAGCAAAGACCTGATCCGGGATAAAGATCGAGGCAATGATTATGGCGACTGGCTTTCGCAGGGTGCAGATACACCCAAGGAATTGATCGGCACGGCTTACTTTGCCTATTCCACGCATTTGCTGGCCAGATCTTATCGCGCGGTTGGAAACAATGAAGCGGCGGATAAATACGACAAACTATTTCAGGAAATCAAGGCGGCGTTCAATCAACGCTATGTCGCCGCTGATGGCCGCATCAAAGGCAATACTCAATGTGTCTATGCCATGGCGCTCAAGTTTGAATTGTTGCCGGAAAACTTGCAGATCAAGGCCGCACAATATCTTGAGGAGGACATCAAAGCCAAAGGTGGGCACCTTTCCACCGGCTTTGTCGGCGTGAGCTATTTGCTGCCGGTTCTGACGCAGGCGGGCATGGCCGATACTGCCTACGGATTGCTGTTGCAAGACACGTTTCCCTCGTGGCTGTTCTCCGTGAAGCACGGTGCGACTACAATCTGGGAACGCTGGGATGGTTGGACGCCGGAGAAAGGTTTTCAAGACCCCGGCATGAACTCATTCAATCATTACTCGCTAGGCTCGTGCGGTGAATACCTGTTCGGGGGCATCGGCGGCATACGCCCGGCCAGCCCAGGGTTCAAGACCATTCGCATCGAACCGGTCATCCGGAAAGGCTTGACCTGGGCGAAGACTAGTTATGACTCCATTCATGGCAAAATCGCCACGACTTGGAAACGTGACGGCCAAAAGCTGACGCTTGAAGTCGTCATCCCCGTCAACACGACAGCAACAGTCAGCATCCCATCAAGAGCCGAAGCTCGCCTCACGGAGGGAGGCAGGCCGCTG
>JANYDP010000088.1 GCA_025363535.1 Verrucomicrobiota bacterium
TGATGGCCCAGCCTTTGTCCTGACGATCCTGATGCCGGTTCACGCCATGCAGATGATACGGCTGACCGTTCAGGAAAAATCCCTTGTCCGGGTCAACATGGAAAAAGCGCAAGCCCAGAGGCTGCTCCACTGTGTCCAGCACCGCGCCATCCTTTGTGCGCAACTCGACGATCGCTTGGTAGAGATACGGGTCTTTCAAACCGTTCCATAAATGCGGCGGCGGCACTTCCACACGCAACGCGTGCGGCGCAGTGGATTGCACCGTGACTTTGACCGGTTGCTCCATGCTGGCGACAGCTTTGCCGGCTGCATCCAGCACGCGCGCCGTCAAAATCAGATCGCGATTTGTTTTTGCCGGGTTGGAAATCTGCGCGATCACGTCGAGGCTCGCCCGCTGTTCCGTCACCACCGTCTGCTGCCACGCGACGCCCGGCGAACCGTGGTCCGTGAGCGCAAAACAAATCTCATTCGCTTCAATTAAATGCACGGGCCGGTAAATTCCGCCGAACACACAAAAGTCACCGCTTAATGGCGCGACGTCGCGGTTCGTCTCGTTGCTGACCCGGAGGGCGAGCAGGTTGGTGCCGTTGACTGACAAGCCTTTGGTGAGCTCAAAACAAAATGCGCCAAACGCGCCGCGATGCTGGCCTAGTAATTTGCCGTTGAGATAAACATCTGCGACCGAACCCGCCGCCTCGAAGCGGATGAAGTATCGCTTGCCCGCTTTCGGCTGGCCCAGATTCAAGTCGCGCCGATACCAGCCGGGGCCGCGATAATAATTTTTCCCCTGCTGCGCATCCTCCCAGCCCCAACTGTGCGGAATGGCCAAGGTCTGCCAATCGTGGTCATCAAAACTTTTCTGCTCAGCGCCGGCCGGTTCGCCACTTTGGAAGCGCCAGCCGGAATCCAACGTTGTCAATTCACGGGCGGAAACCACCGACAGGGTTGCGGCCAAACTCAACAAAGCCAAAACAAGTATCCGAGGATGTTTCACATGCGAATCTTGCCGGGGTTGGACGAGACGAATCAAGGCCGGAACTTTGGCTCCGGGCTTTTACTTGACGCCCTCGCTCGCCAAGATAGCTTCCCAAAAAATGAGCCGGCTCAAAAAATCATCTTTTCTCAACTCTAGTTCAAAAAAAATCCTGCTCACACCGCCTGCCGCTTCCACGGCGGAAGTCGTGCAAAGAATGCAAGCAATTCAAGCGGCACTCCCCGCCGCCGATGGGGTGAATTGTTTCAATTCTCTCTATTTGTCCGTCACGCTGGCCGTCAAGGCCCGGATCGCGCAGCCCAAAGCGTTTGAAGATCCGGACTGGATCGAACGTCTCGATGTCGGCTTCGCCAACCTTTATTTCGCAGCCCTGGCGGCGACTCAAGAGCCGGGAGTCGGCACGGCTCCGGCAGCCTGGCAGCCGCTGTTTCAGAACCGGAGCACGCCAGGCATCGCTCCCATCCAGTTTGCCCTGGCCGGGATGAACGCGCACATCAATCGTGATCTGGTATCAGCGTTGCTGACGATGTACGCCACCGATGAAAAAGCGCCAGACCTCACCAGTGCGCGGTTTCGGGATTACAACCGGGTCAACCAGATTCTTGAGCAGGTGGAAACCCGGATGCGACCCGCACTGCTCGCGGGCACGCCGCTGGCGAAGGGCGGACACTTTGCCGCGTTGGAAGATGTCCTGGCAATGTGGAGCGTAACCGCAGCACGACAGGCCGCCTGGGATCATAGTCAGGCACTGTGGCAACTGCGTGCAGCAAAGGCAGTGCAACGCGCCTCGTTCGATGCCTTGGATGGATTGACCGGGCTGGCCAGTAACGGTCTTTTAATCCGCGTGCTGCCGTAACAGACGACTCCCTCATTTGACGACCCAAAGCCTTTGTGCCTTGGCGGTGAAAGTCTGATGCAGGGATACGGCGTTGAATAAAGGAAAATAAGTTGACCCGCTTCCACTCTTCCTAGACGGTGACACCATGCAAGAATCCATCGTCACAAATTGGTTCGGGGACATTGTTTCACATCCGCTGGTGATTGTGGAGGTCGCGTCGGTGGGTGACATCGTTGCGATCTTGAAAAATTCCAACAAGTATCCGTCGCCGATACGGGCGGTGGGTTCGTATCATTCCACTTCGCCGTGCGGGTCGGCCGATGGCGGCACCATCATCAAGATGGGGCAGATGAACAAGATTCTAAACATCGGGACCGACACCGTGACCGTACAGGGCGGAGCTCTTTACATTGATATTGCACAGGCTTTGGAAACCAAGGGACTACAATTTTATGTGAACACCGAAATCGGCAATCTCTCGGCGGGCAGCGCGGCTTGTGCTGGTACGAAGGACGCTTCCATGCCGGGCGAATTCGGACAAGTGGGATCGTATGTTACCAACATCAAGATGGTGCTTCCTTCGGGCGAACTGCTGGAGGTAACAGAAGCTCAAAGCAACCTGATGCAAAAAGTCCGGTCGAGCTACGGCACGTTTGGAATCGTCTATGAAGTCACGTTCCGGGTGCGCCCGATCCTGCCCCTGGCCATGCGCCATGAAACATTTACGCTGGCGGAATTCACCGCCAAACTTCCCGAACTCAAGGCCTGTGGCGAATCCTTGATGTTCTATATCTTTCCCTTCGATGGATTAATCACGGTGGAATTTCGTCATTACAATCCAGACGCCACCGGCGCGCCGGATCGCATCCTCTGGCCGTTGCGGAATTACATGTGGGGCACGGCCGGCCCGGCGATGTGCGCCCAGGTGGAAAAAGATATTGCCAATCCGACCATCCGCTATGGAGTGATTGACGGGTTCAATTCACTCTGGCGTTTTAAGCTGACGAAGCTGCTGCATCACAACCACACCATTGCGACCGATCAGATCATCCGGTATCCAGCGGTGGCAGGCGCGAGCAAATACACGTTCAGCCTGTGGGCGTTTCCGGAGGAGAATTATACCCGGGTACTTTCCGAATGTTTCGATTTTTGCCGCGAGTATTACGCGACCACGGGCTATCGCAACAGCATGTTGTGGGTGGGTTACTACGTTGCGAAAGATCAGAACTCACTGCTGTCGTATTCCTGGAACGGGAACGCGATCACGATTGATCCGGTGACCACGGCGAATCCGGCCTGGGATGGATTCTTGACGGCCTACAACCAGTTTTGCAGTGATCGAAATGGAATTCCGCTATTGAACCAGAGCAAGGGTCTCACCCGCGCACAAGTGGAGAAGGCCTTGGGCGACCGCTGGAAAACTTTTGCGGCAACACGCAAGACGTACGATCCCCAAGGACGGCTGCTCAGTCCGTTCTTCCAGGAATTGTTGGGGTGAGTTGATCTCAGCGACGGCCGGCGATGGCAGAGTTCACCAAGGCCGCGCGGGATTGTGACGTTTGGCGTGCGTGGCCCGGATGGGCATCCCCCGGCCAATCGGCGGCAATTTTTCCTCAGGGATTTCCTGGGCCAGCGGTGTCGGTTCGGGCTGACTTAAAACCTCAATCTGAATTGCGTCTAGCTTATCTTGGATCTGACCAAGCAATTCGCTCCGACCTTGTTGAGTCGTCGCAGAACAGGTAAATGTCGGCGGCAGTGGCTGGCACCATTCGGCAATGCCAGCGTTGAAGGCTGTCATATTCGCCGCCGCCTCGGTGGGCTTCACCCGGTCGGTCTTGGTGAAGACGAGGACGAACGGGATGTTGTTCAAGGCCAGCCAATGCACAAACTCCAGATCAATCTTCTGCGGCGGCAGCACGGAATCAATGAGCGCAAAAACCTGGCAGAGATTCGAACGATGTTGCAGGTAGTCGGCCACCGCTTCGTTGAACTGCGCCCTGTCTTTTCGCGCCACGTGGGCGTGGCCGTAGCCGGGCAGATCCACCAGCCGCCAGGTCTTGTTCATCTTGAAGATGTTGATCAGCTTGGTGAAGCCGGGTGTGGGCGAAACTCGGGCCAACCCGTGCTTGCCCGCCAGCATGTTCAGCAGCGATGACTTGCCGACGTTGGAGCGGCCGATGAAGGCAAATTCCGGCAGCGACTCGTCCGGACACGAAGCGAGGTCCGGCGCGCTGCAATCAAAAATGGCGGAGGCAATGTGCATAATTGGAAATCAACACCCGACTGTCGCAGCAAATCCGCTTCACAGATACACCTATTTTCTCTCAGCCACCAAAAACCATCCGCCACAACTGCGGTCCAAAGAAAATCCAGAGCGCCGCCGCCGCCGCGAGATACGGGCCGTACGGCAGATACTTCGAGCGCTCGCGCATCCCCAAGGCAATCATCGTCAGGCCCACCACCGCGCCAATCGCCGAGCTGACCGCCACGGTGAACAGCACCGCCTGCCAGCCGAGAAATGCGCCGATGGCCCCCATGAATTTTACGTCGCCCAGGCCCATCGCCTCGCGCGGCAGCGTGATCTCGGTGGCGGTGACTTCCATATACGTGACCGTTTCAGGATTCAATTCCTCGTCGCCGATCCGCAGCACCTTGGAAATCAGCGCGAGCCGCACCGGCACGTCTTTGTAGCTGCGGTCGCACAATTCCACGGTGCAGGCCTGTAGTTTGATCATGTCCGAGGCGCGATAGAAAATTTCTTCGTAGGGAATTTCCTGATCGGGCAAATGCACGGCGCTCTCGCTGAAAATAATTTTCGTCCCCGCAGGCAAAGCAATTTTCTGGCGGCCAAACAGCAGCTTGCCGAGACGCAGGATGAAATAAATCAGCCCCGCGCCCGCGCCAATGCCCAGCAGACTTTTCAACACGCCGCCGCTCGTGGCGTTCTCTCCGTGGAGCTCGGGCAGGAAAAACGAGATAAAAAATCCGACGACCATGCCGCCCAACGTGATTTCGTCGGGGATAATGTAATGCTCGAAGTCAATGAACGTTGCCACGATCAGGCCGGCCAGGAACAGGCACAGCACCAACGCCTTCATCGGCGATTCGTCGCCAAAGGCCAGCCAGCAGCCGAGAAACATCAGCCCGGTGAGCAGCTCGACG
>JANYDP010000195.1 GCA_025363535.1 Verrucomicrobiota bacterium
CAACTCGCCTTGCGTCCCATGATTCCGTTAATCTCCCGGTCTTGTCGTGGCAGAATTCTTTGGGTTCTCTGCGTTCTTTTGCGGCAAAAGCTTTTGAATTTTACAGTTTTAATTTTGAATTGAAATGATGACCAGCACACAGATCCGCCAGTCGTTCCTCGATTTTTTCAAATCGAAGCAGCACACCATCGTCCCATCGAGTTCGCTCATGCCCGATTCGCCGAACCTGCTGTTCACCAACGCCGGCATGAACCAGTTCGTGCCCATTTTCCTCGGCCAGACCAAGTGCCCTTACACGCCCGGTCGCGCGGCGGACACGCAGAAGTGCATTCGCGCCGGCGGCAAGCACAACGACCTCGACGACGTCGGCCTCGACACCTATCACCACACGTTCTTCGAGATGCTCGGCAACTGGTCCTTCGGCGATTATTTCAAAGCGGAAGCCATCGCGTGGGCGTGGGAACTCGTCGTCGAAGTCTGGAAATTTCCGCCGCAACGCATCTACGCCACGATTTACCAGCCGGACAAATCCAAGAACGATCCTGCCGATCGCGACGAGGAAGCGTGGAGTCTGTGGGCGGAAAAATTCCGCAGCGTCGGCCTCGACCCCGACATCCACATCGTCAACGGCAACAAGAAGGACAATTTCTGGATGATGGGCGAGACCGGCCCGTGCGGGCCTTGCACTGAAATCCATGTGGACCTTCGCCCCGGCCCCGTCGCCACCGACCTCGACGCGCAAATCTCCGGCGCGAAACTCGTCAACGGCTCCGACGCCCGCTGCATCGAGATCTGGAACAACGTCTTCATCCAATACAACGCCAATCCAGACGGCACATTCTCGCCGCTGCCCGCGAAACACGTGGACACCGGCATGGGCTTCGAGCGCGTCACCAGCATCATCCAGGGCACGAAGAACCTGACCGATTTCCAGAACGCCAAGATCTCCAACTATGAGACCGACATCTTCCGTCCCATCTTCGACGCGTTGGAAAAAATGAGCAGCAAACGTTATGGCAGCACGCTTCCGCAATCTTTGGGGAGCGCGACCGTCCCGGTCGCATCCGTTGGCGTCCCGCCAACGGAATCTTCCACGCAAGGCGCAAAATACTACAAACGCCGCCTGCCACACTTCGAGCGTCCTTGGGCTAAATACATGATAAATTTTTCCACGCGTGAACAAAGGCCGCTTTCACCCAAAGCGCGGGACATTGTGTTGAAAAGCCTTTTGTTCGGTCACGACCAGCGCCGCTACCAGCTTTATGCCGCCTGCGTCATGCCTGATCACGTCCATTTTCTTTTTGAACCGCAAATCAAGGAACAGGACAAAGATGGGAAACCGATCTTCTGGCCGCTTCCCGAACTGCTTCATTCAATCAAATCGTTCACGGCGCATGAGATCAACAAGCTGGAGAAAACGACCGGTCAGATTTGGGAAAATGAATCGTTTGACCGCATGATTCGCGGCGACACTGACCTTGAAGAAAAGTTTCATTACCTCTGTCGCAATCCTTGGGATTCGGGCGTCGTGCCAATGACGGAAAATTATCCGTGGTTGTGGACGCCCGACGCTCCCGGCACAGGGGGGGGCGCGACCGTCCCGGTCGCATCGGTCGGCGTCCCGCCGACCGAATCTTCAAGAGCAACGCAAACGAATTCACCGACACAATCCTTTTCGCACGGTTCGGAGGCTGCTGCGCGAGACGCGCAGCAGGGCGACCGGGACGGTCGCGCTCCCCAAACAAATGCTCCCCATTCCGCAGAGCAAATCCAGCTCGACATCGCGTTCCGCGTCATCGCCGACCACATCCGCACAGTAAGCTTCGCGACTGCCGGACAAATTGCCAAAGGCGATGGAGAAATTCCGCCCGGCAACAGCGACCGCAATTACGTCGTCCGCCGCATCCTGCGCCGCGCCGTGCGTTACGGTCGCACGCTCGGCTTCCACGAACCGTTCTTCTACAAACTCGTGGACGTCGTGGCCGAAAACTTCGGCGACATCTTCCCCGAAATCCGCGCCAAGAAGAAACACGTCCAAGACGTCATCCGCATCGAGGAAGAGTCGTTTAATAAGACTTTGGATAATGGAATTGGTTTATTTGAAGGTGCGATTGAAGCGCACAAAAGTGATCTGGATTCAATCCGCAAATCCCAAGCAACGGACGGCGGGACTTCTTTGAGGCTTCATGGCAAAGAGGAAATTGATGTAGTTCGTTGGGAGAAGAAATCGGCAGGAGTAATTCAAGCGCAGATTGCTGGAGGATTTGCATTTCTCCTCTACGACACCTACGGTTTCCCACTTGACCTCACCGAGTTGATGGCGCGCGAACGCGGCCTGACCGTGGACAAGGAAGGCTTCGAGAAGTTGATGGAAGAACAGCGCGCCCGCGCCCGCGCCGCGCAGAAGAAAGAAGTCATTTCGCTCTCGCAAATCGAGACGACCACGCCCACGAAATTCGTCGGCTATGACAATCTGTCAGCTCAAGCCAAAGTGGTCGAAGTCGTTTCGCTCAAGGACAAGACCGCCGTCATCCTCGACACCAGCGCGTGCTACGCCGAAATGGGCGGTCAAGTCGGCGACACCGGCGAAATTTCCGGCAGCGGAAATCTCTGGCGTGTGAGCAACACGCAGAAAAGCGGCAACACGTGGTTGCACTTTATTGAATGGGGACCGCGACCGTCCCGGTCGCAGTTCGTCGCGTCTCGCGACGAACATTCGGTCAGCGGGACGCCGACCGAAGCGGGCGAGACGCCCGCGCTCCCCATTCCTGGGAGCGTCGTCACGCTTTCAG
>JANYDP010000207.1 GCA_025363535.1 Verrucomicrobiota bacterium
GGCGAACCGGAAGTGCTCTGCCAGCAAATTCACATGGCGCGCGGCTTTCGCGGGCAATCACTGGTGGCCAAGCGCATCAGCGATTCGCTCCGCACGCATTCGGCGTTTGCGAAGCGCATTGACGATCATCAATGGGGCACGGCGGCCAAGGCGGTTGATCCGGGCGCGGAAATTCAAGACCCGTATTCGCTGCGGTGCGCGCCGCAGATTCTCGGCGCATTTCAGGAGGCGCACTGGCACGTTGAGGAAGTTGTGACGCGCGAACTCAATGCCAGCACGGACAACCCGCTGATTTTCCCCGACACCGGCATGGTAATACATGGTGGCAATTTTTACGGCCAGCAGATCGCGATGGTCAGCGATTACCTGCGGATGGGCCTCATCAAAATGGCGTTGCTCGCCGAGCGTCAAATTGAGCGGCTTGTCAACTGGCGTTACAGCCGCGGCCTGCCGCCAATGCTCGCGGGCGGAGCGCCGGGTTTGAACTCCGGTTTATCCGGCGCGCAACTGCTCGCCACGTCGCTTGCCGCCGAGGCGCGGTTGTTGGGCACGGCGGCGTCCATTCAAACCATTTCCACCAACGCGAACAATCAGGACGTGGTCAGCATGGGCTGCATCGCGGCCAAGATGACGCGCACGGCGCTGCCGCTCTTGTGGAAGATTGTCGCCATCGAAGCCATCACTTTGGTTCAGGCGGCGGACTTGCGTGGACGCGAAAAAGTTTTGGGCGGTGACTACCGAAAGCTCTACGACGTGGTGCGAAGTGTTTGCCCGAAACTTGAAAACGACCGGCCGCTCGCCGAAGATATCACAAGGGTCATGGAGCTGTTGCAATCGGAAACCGTCCAACAACAATGTCTGGCACCGAAACCAAACCCCCTATGAAACCAACCGACGTGGATGTTCTAATCATCGGGGCCGGCCCGGCAGGGGCAATGGCCGCTGCACAATTGCAACGCGGCGGTTTCAAGCTGCTCGTCGTGGAGAAACAGACGTTCCCTCGTTTTGTGATCGGTGAAAGTTTGCTGCCGCACACGATGGATTTGCTGAAGGAAGTCGGGTTGCTGGAGGTGGTGGAGAAATGCGACTTCATGAAAAAGACCGGCGCGGTGTTCATGCGCGGCAACCAGGTCTGTAATTTCGATTTCGCCAATCAATCCGGCGCGGGCTGGTCTTACACCTACCAGGTGCCGCGCGCCGAATTCGACAAGGCCGTCGCCGATGCCGTGCAGGCGCGGGGCGTGGATTTCCGCTACGGCCACAGCGTGGCGGCGGTGAATTTCTCCGATGCCCATGCGGAAGTGGCGCTGGATCAACCAGACGGCACCCAGCGCAAAGTGACGGCGCGTTTTGTTTTGGATTGCAGCGGCTACGGCCGCGTGCTGCCACGTCTGCTCGATCTCGAAGCGCCCTCAAAATATCCCGTCCGCGAATCCCTGTTCACCCACGTCACCGGCGATGTGCGACCGCCCGAACGCGAGCAGGGAAAAATCTGGGTGTGCGTCCATCCCGGCGGTGCGTGGATCTGGATCATCCCGTTTTCCAACGGCCACACCAGCGTGGGCGTCGTGGCGACACCGGAATTTTTCGCGCACTTTCCCGGCGAACCAGCGGAACAGTTGCGGGCCATCGTGATGAGTGACCCGAATGCCGCCGCGCGGCTGGCCGACATGCAGTTTGTTTTTCCGCCGCAACGCATCAAGGGCTACGCCTGCTCGGTCAAAAAGTTTTTCGGGCCGCAGTTCGCGCTGGCGGGCAACGCCACGGAATTTCTCGATCCCGTGTTCAGCTCCGGCGTTACGCTGGCGATGGAATCCGGCCTGCGCGCCGCACAGGTGCTGACGCGGCAGTTGCAAGGTCAGCCTGTGGACTGGCAGACGGAATACGCCGACCATGTCATGCAGGGCGTGAACACCTTCCGGGCTTATGTCAGCGCGTGGTATGATGACAGGCTGCCCACCATCCTGTTCGCGTCACAGCGCAATCCCGACATCATGCGGCAAATCTGCTCCGTGCTCGCCGGCTATGTGTGGGACAAATCCAATCCCTATGTCACGCAGGCGGATCGCGCCCTAGGATTGCTCGCGAAAATTTCCGGCACGATGGCGCGGGCGGCGACGGATTGACGGATCACCGCTTGACGCGCCCGGCGCAAAGCGGTAAGCCGTGAGCCATGAAGATCCAACGCCGCAAATTTCTCGCCCAATCCGCCCTCGGCCTCGGCGGGGTTTTGCTCGGCCCGCCGTGGCTGGGTCGCGCGGAGACCACCGCCAAATCGTTCGACCCGTTTGCGCGCGTGCCGCTGGGCAAAACGAAATTGAATTTCTCCCGCGTCGTGCTCGGCACCGGTGCGCACGGCTGGGAACGGGCGTCGAATCAGACCCGTCTGGGCAAGGACAAGTTCGAGGCGCTGATCCGCGACAGCTTTGATCGCGGCGTGAAAGCATTTGACCTGGCTGATCTCTACGGCACGCATCCGTACGTCATTCCGGCGCTGAAAGGAATCGCGCGTGACCGCTTTCAGGTCATCACCAAGATCTGGTGGAATAAGGGCGGCATCCCCGAACCCGAACGGCCCGACGCCGACGTATGCGTCGAGCGTTTTCTCCGCGAACTGAAAACCGATTACCTCGATCTGGTGCTCCTGCATTGCGTGACTTCCGCCAAGTGGCCGGAGGAACTTCGCCGGCAGATGGACATTCTCTCCAAGCTCAAAGACCAGGGCAAAATCCGCGCGCTCGGTGTCTCCTGCCATTCACTTGCCGCGCTGGAAGCGGCGGCCGTCGAGCCTTGGGTGGAATCCGTTCACACCCGCATCAACCCGTACGGCATGAGCATGGACGGCCCGCCGGAGAAGGTCGTGCCCGTGTTGAAAAAAATCCACGCCGCCGGCAAGGGCGTCGTCGGCATGAAAATCATGGGCGAAGGCCGGCTGCGCAACGACGACGAAAAGCGTGATGCTTCCGTGAAGTTCGCGCTCCAGCTCGGCTGCGTGGATGTGCTCAACGTGGGCTGTGAGAGCATCGCTGAAGTGGACGACCTCGCCGTCCGCGTGCGGAAGGTGGAACAGAAACTCGCCGCATGAGCGAATGGGCGCTCATCACCGGCGCGTCTTCAGGCATTGGCTGGGAACTGGCGAAACTGTTCGCCGCCGACAAATTCAATCTCATCCTCGTTGCGCGTAACGAAACCCGGCTCAACCGACTCGCCGCCGAACTGCACACACAGCACGGCATTGAAGTTCAAATCCTGACCAAAGATTTGGCGACGCCCACCGCGCCGCAGGAGCTTTTTGACGCGTTGCGCGCCACCCCCGTTTCCATTCTGGTAAACAACGCGGGCAGCGGCTGGCACGGTGCCTTTGCAAAGACCGGGCTTCCGCAATCCCTCGCCATCATGCACCTGAACATGGATGCGCCAGTGCAACTCACGCATCTGTTCGTGCAGCCGATGCTGGCGCGGCGCGCGGGAAAAATCCTGAACGTGGCCTCGACCGCCGCGTTTCAGCCGGGGCCGATGGTGAATGTTTATTATGCGAGCAAGGCCTTCGCGCATTCCTTCTCCTACGCGCTGGCCTGCGAATTGGAAAACTCGGGGGTGACGGTCACCACGCTCTGCCCCGGCACCACGCACACGGAATTTTTTGCGCGTGGCAACTTTGGCCCCGTCCGCGCGGCGTTCACTATGGATGCCCACACTGTGGCGGTGGCGGGTTATCGCGGTTTGATGCGGGGCAAGCGCATGGTGATTCCCGGTGTGACGAATAAAATCGCCTCGGCCCTGTCCCGGCGGCTGCCGGTCCGGTGGGCGGCGGCGATTGTGCGGCGGCTTCATCGAAGTGTGGAGCCGAAGTGAGGTTTCCGCTTCAGTGGGGCACCGTCATGGGTTGAAGGCGCCAACATTTTGGCGGGGCATTTTCCAATGGTGGGTCTTGAAACAAATCCGTTTTGTGGGAGACTGGCGAGAATTCAAATGAACCGTTTTTCGCGCCAGATGGTTGGGTTGGCGATGCTGCTCTCTCTGTCCGGCTTGGCGTTTTGTGCACGCGCTCAGATTCCCTTCACCGGCAGTTATTTTCTGCACGATCCGAGCACGATGATCAAAGCTGGCAGCAGCTATTACATCTACGGCGATGGCCAGGGCATTTCGGGAATCACCTCGACGGATTTGCGCAACTGGAGTTCCACGCCCGCCGTCTTTCCTAGCATCCCGCCCGCGTGGACGGTCAACGACTTGCCTGCGTTCACCAATGTCGTTTCCGGGGTCACCAACATCACCCCCGCGTTCAGCGGCTATTTCTGGGCACCGGACATTGCCTATTTCAACGGACGTTACAATCTCTACTACGCCTGTTCCCAGTGGGGCACGCGCAATTCCGCCATCGGCGTGGCCACGTCGCCGTCCCTGAGTTCGCCGTCGTGGACGGACCAGGGCAAAGTGGTTGAATCATATTATCCAGCCAAAGCCAATACCGACACCATCGCCTTCAACTGCATTGATCCCAGCATCCTCGTGGACACCAATGGCTCGGTCTGGATGTCCTATGGCTCCTACTCGGACGGCATTGTCGTGACACAGATTGATCCGGCGACCAGCTTGCGGCTTAACACCAACTCCATCGGAACGAAGGTTGCCAGCAGCACCGCCACTTACGATCAGAACACCACCGAAGCCTCCTTCCTCTATCAGCGCGGCGGATTTTATTATCTGTTTCTGAACTACGGCGGCTGCTGCGTGGGTGTGAACAGCACTTACAACATCCGCGTGGGCCGCAGCGCGAGCGTCACCGGGCCGTATCTCGACAAGAGCGGCGCAAATATGCTCACCGGCGGTGGCACGATGGTTTTGGAAAGCACCGCGCGTTTCATCGGTCCCGGTCATCCCGGCATCCTGAACGACAACGGCACGAACTGGTTCACCTACCATTACTACGACGCGAAGAATAACGGCAACGCCACCGTGGGCATGAGCCGGCTTTACTGGGCCGCCGACGGTTGGCCGGCGGTAACGAACGACTGGAGCGCGTTCTACACTTTCAGCACCGACGCGCGCGAACATCTCGCGCTCTACAATGCGACTTTGCAAAACAGCACCAGCATCACGAACGACGAATCTCGCGGAAAAGTCCTCAGCCTCGACGGCGTGACGAATGTCGTTTCGTTCCCGCTGTCCGTCGCGAACGCGAGCACCTTCGCCGCGTGGGTGAAGTGGAACGGCGGCGCGGACTGGCAGCGCATTTTTGATTTCGGCACGAACACCACGAAATATTTTTTCCTCACGCCGCGCGCGAACACCGGCAAGATGCGCTTCGCCATCCGCAATGGCGGCGCGGAGCAGACCATTGATGCGCCCACGGCGCTGCCGACAAATTCCTGGTGCCACGTCGCCGTGTCGCTTGATGGTGCGAAGGGAATTCTCTATCTGAACGGCAATCCCGTCGGCACGAATAATTCGATGAACATCCGCCCGTGGCAGTTGCTCGCGCGTTTCAATTACGTCGGCGAAAGCCAGTTCCCCACCGATCCGTTTTTCAACGGACGCATCGGCTCGTTCCGCATCTTTGGCCGGCCGCTGGGCGCGACGGAAATCCGCGACCTCGCGTGGACGCATCCGTTCCTCGCGCACCGCTACAGCTTCAACACGGCGAGCAATGATCTCGTCTGGGATTCCATTGGCTACGCGCACGGCACGCTGATGGGCGGCGCAATCATCACAAACGGCGCGTTGGTGCTGAACGGCTCAACCGCCTACGCAAACCTTCCCGGCGGACTCCTCTCCGGCTCGTCGGCGGCGACGGTGGAATTTTGGGCGACGTTTGGCGCGAGCGGCAATTGGGCGCGCGTGTTTGATTTCGGCAGCATCATCAACGGCAGCGGAGCGAATTATTTTTTCTACAGCCCGCACACGTCGCTCAACGGGCAGCGCATGGAAATCAAGACCAGTTCCACGACCACGTTTGACATTTCCGGCACGCTCGACAACCGCACCGTCCACGTCGTCTGCATCTGCGACCGCGCGAACAATTATCTCGCGGTTTATACCAATGGCGTTCTGGAGGCGTCGCTCGCTGCCACGCCACCATTGCTCTCGGGCGTGAACAACTCATGGTCGTTCATCGGCCGTTCGCTATTCAGCACTGATGCGTATCTGAACGCGACGATTGATGAATTCCGCATTTACGACGGCCGCCTCACGCCACAGGAGATCGCGACCGATTTCCAATTCGGCCCGGACAACCTCGCGCTGCCTGTGAGCATCACGCAGTCAAATTCGCCGCCGAATCTTTCGCTGTCCTGGCCATCATGGGCCGTGGGTTTTGCCGCGCAAGGCAGCCCTGACCTGACAAGTTGGACAACCAACGGCCTGACACCCGGGCTTGCCAACGACCGCTGGCAACTGGCGCTGCCCACAACCAATTCTGCTCAATTTTTCCGGCTGCGGCGATGACAGCCGCATTCTTGCAAACGTTTCCGCCATCTGCGGTGGTTACGCAGAGCCGGCGTTGATTTCTGCATACAGCCACGCGCGGGCAAACGTCCAGTGACGCTTGGCCGTCGGCTGGGAAACGCCCAAAATCTCCGCCGCCTCTTCAAGGGTCAGGCCGACGAAATACCGCAGTTTCACCAGCTCGGCTTTGGCCGGATCCATTTTGGAAAATTTGTCGAGGGCGTCGTTGAGGGCCAGCAGATCGTCGGATTTCACCTCGGAGGCGATTTCGATTTCCTGAAAGTCCACCCGCTGCTGGCCGCCGCCGTGGCGTTGTGCCTGTTTGCGCCGGGCGTTTTCAATCAGGATGCGGCGCATGGCTTCCGCCGCCGCACCGAAGAAATGACCGCGGCTTTTGAATTGCGCCTGGCCGTCCTTTCCGACGAGCCGAAGCCAGGCTTCATGCACGAGCGCGGTGGGCTGCAACGTCTGGCCCGGGACCTCGCTGGCCATCTTGTGAGCGGCGAGCCGACGCAACTCTTCATAAACCAGCGGGAGCAATTCCCCGGCGGCCTGGGCATGGCCGTGTTCAATGGCGCTGAGGATTTGGGTGACATCGCTCATGGGCGGCGGCTTGGAGGTTAGGAATGCGTTGCGCGGTTGCAAGCTCCCTTTGGTGACATTCGCAGGCTTCGCGCGGGACCACGGCGTGCGGATCCGCATCGGAAGGGCCGAAAAGAATCAGTTTGCTGTTCCCACAGGCGGCTGGGGCTGGTTGGAGGTTTCTGCGAATTGTGCCAGCCAGCGGCAGGCCTCCTCGACCACCGCCCGGCTCGCGGGGGGGATTTTGTCCGCCCGCTGTCTCAGGCCATCGCAGCCCGCGCGCAATAACGGACCGGCCTCGGTAAATTGCTTCTGCCCTAGCAGGCTGCCGCCCAGCAAACTCCGGGCGTGGAAGGTCTGCCAGTCCTCGGGAGCATTCTTTTCGCGGAGCGCCAGACATTCGCGGGCCAGGGGTTCTGCGACGGCGAATTTCCCGTTGGCCAGAAGGGTGGTGATCAAGGTGGCCAGCGAATTGGCAGTGTTCGGATCCTCCTTGCCGTTGCGTTTCCGCAGCATCGTCAGGGCTTCGCGCTCGACGGCCTCCGCGTCCTCCAATTTGTCGGCCTGATGGAGCACGCCCGCCAGCTCACTGAGGTACGTGACTACTTCCGGGTGATCCTCGCCCAAATGCTTTTTTCCCAGCTCGACCGCTTTGCGATACAGGGTTTCCGCTTCGGCCAGCTTGCCTTGGCGCTCCAGCACCCGCGCCAGACCATCATTGGCCATCGCCAAGCCGTCGCCACCATGCATTCTCCGTCCCATTTCCAGGCCCTCGCGCAACAAGGTTTCCGCTTCGGCCAGCTTCCCTTGCTCGGCGAGAATCTCGCCCAGAAACTGCAGCGAGCGGGTCAGGTCCGGGTGGTCGCCGGGAAACAGCTTCCGGCGCAAGGCCAGCGACTCCCGCGCCACCGCTTCGGCTTCGACCGGCTGATTTTTATCCCGCAACACGGCGCTCAATGAGTCGAGCGCTTTGGCGACATCCGGCTGTTCGTTGCCGAATATTTTCCGCCGGGTGGCAAGCATTTCGCGCGTGATCGTTTCAGCTTCGGCCAGCCGGGCGGGGGCGTCCGCCACTCCGGCGCTCCATTGAAAACGCAAGACCGCGCTCAGGGTGTAAAGCGCCGCCGCAGCTTCTGCACTTTCCCGGCCCCGGAGTTTGGTTTGCATCGCGAGGGACTGGCGGGTGAACGTCTCGGCCTCGTCCAGCACACGCCGATGCATCAATGCGTCGCCCACCTGGCAGAGCGCGTCGGCCACCGCCGTGTTTTCTTCCCCAAGCGTGGCCCGCGCCAGCCGCAGATTTTCGCGGGCCATGTCCTCCATGTTTTTATACAAGGTCAGCGAGTGGTAGATGTCGGCCAGCAGGAGGCGGAGTTCAATCTGCACCGCCGGCTGATCTTTGAGCTCCTGGCCGAGCCGCGCGGCGGTCCGGTCGAGAATCTCAAGGAGCAGGGTCCGGTCGCGGCCCAGGGCTACGGACGGGCCGGCACTCCCCAGCATGTCTTTGAGAAACGTGGCGACCTGTTCGCTCTTGGCCGCTGCGGCGACCGCTTTCCGCTCCGCGGCGACGGCGCGCTCCCGGTCAAGCCGTTCCTTGAAAAACATCCACGTTGCCAGGCTCAGGCCCACGACCAGCGCGAGGATGACGGCGCTTGCGGCAGTGAACGCCAGCCGGTTCCGGCGGACCATTTTCTGAAACCGGTAAAGATTGGTCGGCGGCCGGGCGATGACCGGCTCATGTTGGAGAAACCGTTGCACGTCCAGCGCCAGGCCGGTGGCCGTTTCGTAACGGCGTGTGCGGTCCTTCTCCAGCGCTTTCATTACGATCCAATCCAAGTCGCCGCGGATCAAAGTGGCCAGCCGCGCCGGCTCGGCGTGGCGATGGTGCGCCACAGCCACGAGTTCGCCCGCGAGCATGGTGGTCAGGCGGGTCGAAGGCGGCGCGGGTTCCCGCTCGCGGAGAGTGCGGCGCATTTCCTCCAACCCGACGCGGGCGAGTTCCTTCGCATCGAAGGGCGTCTTGCCGGTGAGCAGTTCGTAAAGCAGCACGCCGAGCGAGAAAATGTCGCTGCGGGTGTCAATGTCCAGTCCGCTCAGCTCCGCCTGCTCGGGACTCATGTAGGCGGGCGTGCCGATGAACTGCTCGAACGCCGTGAACAAGGTTTTGTCCGTGAGCCGCTGATCAGACGTGGCCTTGGCGATGCCGAAGTCAATCACCTTGGGCACCGGCACGCCGTCGTGCAGCGTGACGAGAATGTTCGACGGCTTGATGTCGCGATGAATGATGCCTTTCTGATGGGCGTGCTGGATGGCTTGGCAGACTTGCACAAATATGGCGAGGCGATGTTCGGTGGGCAGACAGGCTTCGTCGCAATAGTCCGTGATGCGAATGCCGCGCACCAATTCCATGACGAAGAAAGGCCGGCCGGTGTCGGTGGCGCCCGCGTCGTGAACCTGGGCGATGTTTGGATGATCCATGAGCGCCAGCGCCTGTCGCTCGGCCTCGAAGCGCGCGATGACCTGCCGCGTATCCATGCCCAGCTTGATGACCTTGAGCGCGACGCGGCGGCGCACGGGCTCCTCCTGCTCGGCCATGTACACCACGCCGCAACCGCCTTCGCCGATTTGCTGGAGCAACCGGTAACGGCCAATGCGGTCGCCGGATTTTTCCGCGAGCGGCGCGGACGCGGCGAGGTTTTCGCGCACGCGGACGACGGGGGATTGTTCAAGGAGGCCGCCGGCTTGCTCATGCGCCACCAGCAAATGTTCGAGACGCGCGCATGATTGTGCGTCAGCCCCGCACGCTTGCTTCAGGTAATCGGCACGCTGCGGAGCCGGAAGCGCAAGGGCGGCCTCGAAGATCGCCTCGTCATTTTGGCTGGGCGCGTTCATGGCATCAGATGCGGTGACAGGCTACCAAGGATTGAGAAATCTTGGCAGCAAAAGAACCTGGAACCACTCCGGCGCTGCGCTTCAAGAAACCCGGCGGAGCATAAACTGCGGCGAGAAGCGAAGAAGTTGACGGCACCAAGCCAGGCGGCTTCACCCTGCCATATTTAGTTCCGCGTGCGATAAAACTTCTTCGCCGCCGTGGTCGCCACGCAGTAGGGACTGGTTGCGCTGGGGAGGTCGAACCACGGGCCGTTGAGATCGTCCGCATATTGGAGCGTGCCGCCGCAGGTCCAGGTGATGATCACCGCGTGTTCGATGGCCAGTTGCGAGCCGACGCCGACGATGACTTTGAAGCTGCACTGACTGGTATTGCCACAGGAGTCGGTCGCGACGCAGGTCACGGTGTTGGTGCCGGTCGGGAACACCGAGCCGGAGGGCGGAGTGCAAACGATGCTTACCGGGCCGGAGCAATTGTCGGTGGCGGTCACCGTGAAGTTCACTGTTTCTCCGTTGGTGTCACAAGCGCTGGTCGTGATGTCCGCCGGGCATTGGATGACGGGCGGTGTGCCGTCATAATGGATCGCCGTCGTGACCGAACTGACGCCGCCACTGCCGTCTGTGGCGGTGACGATGAGAGTATTGTCCGTGCATTCGTTGTTCAGGTGGAGGCTGAAAGCGAACGACGGATCAGCGCCGCAATTATTGCAGATGGTTTGCACCGGCCCGCCGTTGAGAGTGTAGTTGATCGTCGCGACGTTGTTGCCGCAACTACGAACCGCGCCGGTGACGTGGACCGTCTGCGAGTTGGTGCAATCGGGTGCATTGAGGCTGAGTTGCAGGCATGGTTCGAGCGTGATGCGCTGGCCGCAGCCCACGGTGACGTCGAGCGGTTCGAGGCCGGCCTGCGCACTGCCACCGGCGGGCGTGACGCTCGGATTCAACTGATAAGTGCCTTGCGGCAGATACATCACGACCTGCCCGATGTTCGAAGCGGTGGCCGAACTGAGCGGAGTTCCGTACATGGCCTGAAGATTGATGCTATAATCCGCGGCCCGGCCCAGAAAATCGGTGCCCGTGAACGAGCCGCTGCTGTTGCGGATGTTCGGCTGGTAAAACGTTCCGGAGGTCGAGTGGAAGACCACTTTGACTTCGCTCAAGCAATAAGCCACCTCGTGGGTTACCGGCTGGCCGGGAATAATTTCCACGTCATTGGTATCATCCTCACTCACGTAAAGCACGTTGGCGAAATAATCGTCGTCGTTCGTGACGGTGCTGCTGCTGACGAGGGTGAGGTTGAAATATTTTTGCTTCCAGATGCTCGACTCGCTGTTCAGTCCGCCCAGCACGAGTTCGTAGTTGCCTTCATAGGCGCTGGTGATGGGGTTGAAACCGCCCGGAAAATCACCATAGCCGACACCGCTCGCCGCCGTGAAACTCGCGCCCGGGGCCAGCCGGTCCACCCCGACGGCCTCGACCGTTGTCCAGTAAATGCCGTAGGTTCCAATGCTGTCGGGAATGCCGTCGCCGTTTGCGTCGTCATCGCCTGCGTGTAGAACGCCGCGCAGCAAGGAAGGATGGCCCAGACTTTCCGCCGGCCCTTTCAGCAGCACGTTGCCCCGTAAATAACCGGGATTGATCACGAACAAGTTGGTGAGATCCAGCGTTGCGCCGGGCGTGACGACCAAAGCGGGATTCACTCCCTGTCCTAACGCCGGCGTCTGGAAAATTTGTATCATCCGGTTGGTGCGAACCACCATTTGCGCGTTCACCGCATAGCCGACGGAAGCCGGATCCAGCGTGGACGGCACCACATTGGACAGCGTGTAGGCACCGCTGGACGGGGTAGTGAAGTTCGCTCCCGGCAGCGCGCCCCAGCGCTGGTTGGAGAACGGGCCGTAGTTCGCAATGACTGTGGTATAGCTAGGATAGTTGTAAGCCGGATTTTCCGCCACGCTCAGTTCGAACTCACCCAGCAAGTTCACGTTGCCGACGATGGTGGCCAGCGTGCCCGCGCTGGGAATCACCACGCTTACAGTCCGGAACTGGTCGCAAGTGACGAGCACGTTGGTGCCCAGGTAAGTTTCTATCCGGTCGCTGTAGGAATTGGTTCCTCGATGGACGGTGATGTCGAGATGATTAGTCACTCCGCTGCGCAGATACATGCGTTGTTGAGTGCTGCCCGCTGGGATCTCGGAGCGCGCGCCGCTGTTGTTATATTCCGGCAACGAGTAGGCCAGGATCTGCCCACCGTCCACCGGCACCGGCGTGCCGCCGGACGTGACGAATTGCACCATGACCACGCCGACACATTCGGTAAAATCCAGCGGTGGCGGCGGGGTGCCAATCACCACCGGCGCGGAGGTTTTGGGGTTGAACCAATAAATGTATTGGTCGCCTTGCATCACGGCGTACGGGGTGACCGTGTAAGCGATGCCGGGATTGGCCGAATCCACGGTGATTTGGTACGCGGCGACGGTGCGATTGGTGGCCGGCAGCAAATCCGAATACGCCGCGATGGGCAGCGCGGGCGGAACACTGTTGGCGAGCACTACGACGTTGCTCATGCCCTCGTTGCCAGGTGCTTTCAACAGATTCAAAACGGCGGCGTTCGCGTTGCTGAAGCGGAGATGGCCGCTG